>NZ_RRYE01000199.1 GCF_004010105.1 Microbacterium sp. CPCC 204701 | reverse complement strand
GCGGGCGTGAGAGGGCGGAGCTCGGCCAGGTGGTCGACGAACACGCGGTACCCCTTGTCGGTGGGAACGCGACCGGACGAGGTGTGCGGCGCCGCGATGAGGTCCTCGTCCTCCAGCAGCGCCATGTCGTTGCGGATCGTCGCCGCCGACACGCCGAACGCGTGCCGTTCGACGATCGCCTTGCTGCCGACCGGCTCGCGCGTGTCGACGTAGTCCTGGACGATCGCCCGCAGCACCTCGAGCCCGCGTTCGCTGACCATCCCGCCTCCTCACGCTGCTTCCGGCGCCAGAGTTCTGGCACTCGCATGACTGGAGTGCCAATTCTACCGGATCGGCTGCTCGTCGGCCGTGAGGCGCGTCACCGCGTGAGCGCCCGCACCACTGCGTCGGCCAGCAGGCGCCCTCGACGCGTCAGCACCACCCTGCCGCCGCGGACGGCGGCGGAGCCGTCGACCAGGCCGTCCGCGATGAGCGCAGCGACGGCCTGACGCGCTGGGCCGCGCAGCTCGGAGACGGGAAGGCCCTCACGGATGCGGGTGCGCAGCAGGACGCTCTCGAGGGCGCGGGCCGCGGCATCCGGCGTCTCCTTCGCGGCAGCGGGCGACTCCCCCGCATGCAGCCGCTGCGCATACGCCGCGGGATGCTTCACGTTCCAGAACCGCACGCCGGCGATGTGACTGTGCGCGCCGGGACCGAACCCCCACCAGTCGGCGCCGGTCCAGTAGGCGAGGTTGTGGCGTGAGCGGTGCGCGTCGTCGCGAGCCCAGTTCGACACTTCGTACCAGTGGTACCCGGCACCATCGAGCAGGTCGTCGGCCAGCTCGTACATGTCGGCCTGCAGATCGTCGTCGGGAGCGGCGACCTCGCCGCGGCGGATCTGGCGCGCGAGCTTCGTGCCGTCCTCGATGATGAGCGCGTACGCCGACACGTGGTCCGGCTCCAGGGCGATCGCCGCCTCGAGCGAGGCGCGCCAGTCCTCGAGCGACTCACCGGGCGCGCCGTAGATCAGGTCGACGCTGAGGTCGAGTCCGGCACCGCGCGCGGCGCGCACCGCAGTCTCGACGTTCGCAGGGTCATGAGTGCGGTCCAGTGTCGCGAGCACGTGCGGCACAGCGGACTGCATGCCGATCGACAGGCGCGTCACGCCCGCTGCCGCGAGCTCGCCGGCGACCGCGTCTGTGACGGTGTCGGGATTCGCCTCGACGGTGATCTCGGCCCCGTGAGCCAGCCCGAACGCCTCGCGGACGCTCCCGAGCATGCGCGCCAGGTCGCCGGGCGGCAGCAGCGTCGGCGTGCCGCCGCCGAAGAACACCGTCGAGGCCGGGCGGTTGCCGCCCGCCCGCGCGAGCACGCCCTCGGCCAGCCGCACCTCCCGCATCAGCGTGTCGGCGTACTCGTCCTGGCGTGCCCCGCGCAGCTCGGACGACGTGTACGTGTTGAAGTCGCAGTACCCGCAGCGCACGCGGCAGAACGGGACGTGCAGGTACACCCCGAAGTCGGTCGCCGCGTCCACCCGCACGTCGGGAGGGAGCGAGCCGTCTGCCGGCACGGGCTCGCCCCGCGGAAGCGCCGAGCCCATCAGGGCCTCACGCGGGCGTCGTGTACAGCGGCGAGATCGCGCGCAGGTAGCGGGTGAACAGCTCCCGACGCCGCCGACGGGTCAGCGCGGGCAGCATCCGGTACAGCACCGCGCGCGGCGCGTCGAAGGCCCGCACCGTGAACCACACCTCGTCGTTGTCGAGCCAGTCCAGCATGAACGACTCCTCGCCGCTGACGACGGAATCGCTCACGGTGCCGAGCGCGAACCCGACGCGGCGCGGCTCCTCGACAGCGAAGATGACCCGAAGCTCGGCATCCGCACGCATGCCCTTCACCCGGCCGTCGACGCGGATCGTGGTGCCGGGGCCGACGTACGGGGTGCCGTCGGCGTCGAACCGCTGCTCGGCCTCGGAGCGGCTCGGTGCGATCGGGTTGCCCTCCGCGTCGAAGCTCACGCCCGAGTACATGGGGCCGGCGGCCGGACGCACGTCTTTGACCATGAGGCCCGCTCCGCGCTGTGCCGTCCACGACAGCAGCGCCTCGCTCGCGGCGCGGAAGCGGGTCTGGCCGCTGCCGATCCGCCACGACTCCTCCGCCGGCAGGCTGCGCTCGGGCGGGTAGTGCATGAGGTCCGGCGCCTGGGTTGCCCCGACGGCGGCGTAGTCGACGGTATCGTCCCGGAAGCTTCCTCGACGCATGAGAACCAGCCTACTTCGAGGCTTTCCCCTCCACGTCGCCCGACAGCGCGGCGATGAACGCCTCCTGGGGGACCTCCACGCGGCCGACCATCTTCATGCGCTTCTTGCCCTCCTTCTGCTTCTCGAGGAGCTTTCGCTTTCGCGTGATGTCACCGCCGTAGCACTTGGCGAGCACGTCCTTGCGCATGGCGCGGATGTTCTCACGGGCGATGATGCGCGCGCCGATCGCGGCCTGGATCGGCACCTCGAACTGCTGACGAGGGATGAGTTTTCGCAGCCGCTCCGTCATCATCGTGCCGTAGGCGTACGCCTTCTCGCGGTGCACGATCGAGCTGAACGCGTCGACCTTGTCGCCCTGCAGCAGGATGTCGACCTTCACGAGGTCGGCCTCCTGGCTGCCTGCGGGCTCGTAGTCGAGACTGGCATAGCCCTGCGTGCGGCTCTTGAGCTGGTCGAAGAAGTCGAACACGATCTCGCCGAGCGGCATGTTGTAGCGAAGCTCGACCCGCTCCTCGCTGAAGTACTCCATGCCGAGCAGCTGCCCGCGCCGCGACTGGCACAGTTCCATCACGGTGCCGACGTAGTCCTTGGGCGTGAGGATCGCCGCCTTCACGACAGGCTCGCTCACCGACGCGACGCGGCCGTCCGGGTACTCGCTCGGGTTGGTGACCGTGACGGTCTCGCCGGTGTCGGTCGTGACCTCGTAGATCACCGACGGCGCGGTCGTGATGAGGTCGAGGTCGAACTCGCGCGCGAGACGCTCCGTGATGATCTCGAGGTGCAGCAGCCCGAGGAACCCGCAGCGGAACCCGAAGCCCAGGGCGACCGACGTCTCGGGCTCGTACTGCAGCGACGCGTCCGACAGCTTCAGCTTGTCGAGCGCTTCGCGCAGGTCGCCGTAGTCGCTGCCGTCGATCGGGTAGACACCGGAGAACACCATCGGCTTGGGGTCGGTGTACCCCGCGAGCGCCTCCGAGGCGGGCTTGCGCGCGTTCGTGACGGTGTCGCCGACCTTGGACTGGCGGACGTCCTTGACGCCGGTGATGAGGTAGCCCACCTCGCCCACGCCGAGTCCCCTCGTCGGGATCGGCTCTGGGTTCGACACGCCGATCTCGAGAAGCTCGTGGGTCGCCCTGGTCGACATCATCTGGATGCGCTCGCGCGGCTCGAGCTTGCCGTCGACCATGCGGACGTACGTCACGACGCCCCGGTACGAGTCGTACACGGAGTCGAAGATCATGGCCCGGGCGGGGGCATCCGCATCCCCCTTCGGCGCCGGGATCTCGCCGACGATGCGGTCCAGCAGCTCCTCGACGCCTTGCCCCGTCTTGCCCGACACCCGCAGCACGTCGTCGGGCGATCCGCCGATGAGGCCTGCCAGCTCGGCCGCGAACTTGTCGGGGTCGGCTGCCGGCAGGTCGATCTTGTTGAGCACCGGGATGATGTGCAGGTCGTTCTCGAGGGCCAGGTACAGGTTGGCGAGCGTCTGCGCCTCGATCCCCTGCGCAGCGTCGACGAGCAGGATCGCTCCCTCGCACGCAGCGAGGGAGCGGCTGACTTCGTACGTGAAGTCGACGTGACCGGGAGTGTCGATCATGTTGAGCGCAAAGACCTGATCCGGGTCCTGAGCCTGCCGAAGGCCCCACGGCATCCGCACCGCCTGCGACTTGATCGTGATGCCGCGCTCGCGCTCGATGTCCATGCGGTCGAGGTACTGCGCGCGCATGTCACGGTCGGAGACCACCCCTGTGATCTGCAGCATGCGGTCGGCCAGCGTGGACTTGCCGTGGTCGATGTGGGCGATGATGCAGAAGTTGCGGATCAGCTCAGGAGGGGTCGCGGACGGCTCGAGAGGCTTCAGGGCGCGCGGTGACATGTCCAGACGATTGTACGGGTGCCGGATGCGGCCGACCTCCGCGCAGCCGCCGCTACTCTGGGCGCATGGCGGTCCAGGTCGTCCTCGTCCACGGCATCCGGACCTCCGCCACGATGTGGCGATCGCAGGTCGAGTACCTCCGGCAGCGCGGGAATCCGGTGGTCGCCGTCGATCTGCCGGGCCATGGGTCGCGCATGGCCGAGGAGTACACGCTCGACGGCGCGTTCGCCACCATCGACGAGGCGGTGACGGATGCCGCGACGCGAGGTCCGGTGCTCCTCGCCGGGCACTCGATGGGCGGTCTCGTCTCGATGGAGTACGTCGGCAGGGAGGACCGTCCTCCGGTGGCGGGCTTCGTCGCCGCCTCATGCACCGCCATCCCACGCGGGGTGGGGCTCGCGGCGTACCGCCTCCTCACACGCGGCTTCGACTCGCTCCCCGACCGCGGACTGTGGCTCACCCGCCAGATGCTGTACCGCACCCTGCCTCCCGAGACCGTGGAGGACTTCGCGGCCGGCGGGTACGCGTTCGACACGCAGCACCTGGCGATGCGCAGCCTGTCGGTGCTCGACCTGCTCTCGGCGCTGCGCCGGATCCAGGTGCCCGTGTGGTTCGTGAACGGTCAGTACGACCAGCTCCGCGTCAATGAGAGGCTGTTCGTGCGAGTCGCCCGGCACGCCGAGCTGATCGTCGTCCCACGGACGAGCCATCTCGTCAGCGCGATGCGCCCGAAGGCCTTCAACGCCGTTCTGAACCTCGCGATCACGACGCTCGAACGGGAGTCCTCACCGCGAGGTACATGAGGGCGCCGACGGCTGAGATGACGGCGGATGCCGCGAACAGCAGCCAGAAGCCTCCCACGAGCGCGACGAGGCCGGCGCCGACGAGCGGTCCGAGCAGCTGGCCGAGATTGGTGGAGACCGTGACGAGGCCGAGGTCGCGGGCGTGGTCGTCCTCGTTCGGGAGCAGGTCGGTCGCGAGCGCGAGCCCGACGGTGCTGAACGCGCCGTACCCGACCCCGAGGAGCGCGGCCGCGACCATCGTCACCTCGAACGTCGGGGCGATCGCGATGAGGACGGCGGCCGCCGCCTGGACGAGCCCCGAGCCGACGATGAGACCACGCCGACGTCCGGTCCGGTCGGAGTAGCGACCGCCGACGATCGAAACCGCCACCACGAACACGGTGTAGACGACGATCAGGAGCAGCAGCCCCTCCTCGGCCGCCGCAGTCTCCTGGTCCAGCCCGTAGAGCAGGAAGAACAGCAGCAGTCCCGTGCCGAGTGCGTTGCCGATGTTCACGGCGAGCCGGCCCCAGAGCATGAAGGCGAAGTCCCGGTCGCGGAGGACGGCGAGACGTGCGGCGCGTCGCGGACGCGCCGTCCTGGTCGGCGGGGTCGGGGCGAGCGGCTGCGGGTCGGGCAGGAGCACCGCGGTCAGCGTGCCGCCGATCGCGACGACGCCCGCGAGCAGCAGGTAGCCGTCGGCCA
>NZ_RRYE01000198.1 GCF_004010105.1 Microbacterium sp. CPCC 204701 | reverse complement strand
CGCCCACGGCGGATCGGCGCGCGTCGACGACGCGCCGGGCGGAGGCGCCCGCTTCACGGTGTCGCTCCCGCTCACGCAGGCGCCCGTGGTGCCGCCCGGGCTGGTCGTGCCGCCGCGACCGCCGATGCCGATCGTCGACCTGGCGTCATGATGAGGGAGGATGGCCGCGTGAGGGGGAAGCTGTGGCGTCGATTCTGATCGCCGATGACGAGAAGCGCATCTCGGGCTTCATCGACAAGGGCCTGCGTTCAGCCGGGTTCGCCACGCGCGTCGCGGCGACCGGCCCCGAGGCTCTGGACCTGGCCCTGACGGGCGAGTTCTCCCTGCTCGTGCTCGACGTGAATCTGCCGGGGATGGACGGATTCGCCGTGCTGGAGGCCCTGCGCGGATCGGGTTCGCGGATGCCGGTGATCATGCTGACCGCACGCGTCGAGCTGCACGACACCGTCGCGGGGCTGGAGGGCGGCGCCGACGACTACCTCGGCAAGCCGTTCCGGTTCGACGAGCTCGTGGCGAGAATTCGCCTACGGATGCGACGGGATGACGCAGCCGCGGGGGCTGAGCTCATCCACCGGGATCTCGCGCTCGACGTCCGCACGCGGCGCGCGCACGTCAGCGGCGTCGACATCGAGCTCTCGGCACGCGAGTTCGCGCTCGCCGAGGAGCTCGTCCGCCACGCCGGGCAGGTGCTCAGTCGCGAGCAGCTGCTGAGCCAGGTGTGGGGCTACGACTTCGACCCGGGTTCGAACGTCGCCGACGTGTACATCGGATACCTGCGCCAGAAGCTGGGCCCCGGGCGCATCGAGACGGTGCGCGGCGTAGGGTACCGGCTGGTCTGATCGCCCCGTCGCCGGCGCCTGTCAAGGCCGTTCACGGCCGGCCGTCAGAGTGCGAGGATGAGGCGGGTGGACGGCTTCGCAGCGGTCGACTTCGAGTTCGCGCGGCAGGTGCTGCAGCGGGGCACCGCCGCGCTGTTCGTGGTGGCGTTCGTATCGACTGCGAACCAGTTCCGCCCGCTCCTCGGCGAGCGCGGCATGCTCCCCGCGCCCGAGCTGCTCGATTGGGCCCGCTCGTCTCCGCGCGCCTCCAAGCTTCTCCGGCCGACGCTCTTCCGTCACGTGCGCTACACCGACCGCCGCCTGGTCGCGCTGTGCATCGCGGGCATCGTGATCGCCGCCGCGCTGGTGTGCGGCATCCCGCAGCTCGGCCCGCCGTGGGTGCCGATGCTGTGCTTCCTGGCCCTGTGGCTGGGGTACATGTCGATCACGAGCATCGGCCAGACCTTCTACGGGTTCGGGTGGGAGATGCTGCTCCTCGAGGCCGGGTTCCTCGCGGCGTTCCTCGGGTCGGACGACCAGCCTCCGCCGACCGTGGTCATCGTGCTGTTCTGGTGGCTCGTGTTGCGCCTCGAGTTCGGCGCGGGCATGATCAAGATCCGCGGTGGCCGCGAGTGGCGCGACCTGACCGCCCTCATGTACCACCACGAGACGCAGCCGATGCCGGGACCGCTGAGCCGGCAGGCGCATCTGCTCCCCCGCTGGTTCCACAAGGTCGAGGTGGTCGGCAACCACTTCGCACAGCTGATCGTGCCGTGGTTCCTGTTCGCGCCGCTGCTCGGACTGTGGGTTCCCGGTCCCGTGCCCGCGATCGTCGGCGCCGTCGCGGCGGTGATCGTGATCGCGACGCAGCTGTGGCTCGTGATCACCGGCAACTTCGCGTGGCTCAACTGGATGACGATCGTGCTCGCCTTCTCGGCGATCGGCGTGCCGGGCATCACGATTCGACCGGTCGCCGAGCCCGTCGAAGGGCCATGGATCATCCACGGGATGCCTCTCCCCTGGCTCGTCGTCACGTGCGCGGTCGGGGTGCTGTACGCGGTGCTCAGCTGGGCTCCGCTGCGCAACCTCTTCGCGCGGCGTCAGCTCATGAACGCGAGCTTCAACCGCTGGCAGCTCGCCAACGCGTACGGCGCGTTCGGCACGGTGACGAAGAAGCGCATCGAGATCGTCGTCGAAGGCACTGCGGACGAGGATCCGGATGCCGCGACCTGGCACGAGTACGGGTTCAAGGGCAAGCCGGGCGACGTGCGCCGGATCCCGCGGCAGTATGCGCCGTACCACCTGCGTCTGGACTGGCTGATGTGGTTCCTGCCGCTCGGCCGGTCGCTCGACGAGTGGTTCACGGAGTTCCTCGTGAAGCTGCTGGAGGCGGATGACGCGACCCTGCGCCTGCTCGCCGACGACCCGTTCCATGGCGAGCGGCCGCGGTGGGTGCGCGCGGTGTCGTACCGCTATCGGTTCACCACGCGCGCCGAGTTCCGGGCGACGCGGGCGCGATGGGTCCGCGAGCGCCGCCGGCCGGTCCTCGGGCCGGTCTCGCTGCGTCGCCGAGCCTGACTCGCACAATCACGCAGACTCGACGACGCGTCGCGAGCGGTTGCCCATGGCGTTCAGTCGGGCTCGCCGGTGTCCTCCGGCCACCGTAACCCCACGAGGGGCGCGCTGACCTGGCCCCTTCGCAGGTCGGCGTGGGTGGGTCTGCCGAGCTTTCGGACGCCCGGCAGACCCGCGGTCCCGCTCCACGAGGCGCGGCCGGTCAGGGCGCGGGCGCTCCTGCGGCGTCGCTCCGATCGACGGTCAGCCGGCCCCGACGGCGCGCCGTGAGGTCGACGATCGACACGATGAACGCGAGCCCCACGAAGACCCCGACCGACAGCATCCCGAACGCGTACGCGTCGTGGTAGACCACGAGGTCGTCGTGAGTGCCGGATTCGCGGTAGATCGCGGCGTAGAACAGCGACAGCGCGACAGCCGTGCCGACCGCTGCGCCCACCCGCTGGCCGAGCTGGCCGACCGACCCGGCGACGCCACCTTGCGTGACCGGGATGTCGGCGAGGGTCAGCGTCTGGTTCGGCGCGATCACGAGGCCGCCGCCCGCACCGCCGACCGTCATGATCACGGCCATGACGTAGGGCGTCCACGCCGGGTCGGCGAAGAGCGCGGCGAGCACGAGCCCGCCGACGCACGCCAGTATCGCCACCAGCCCCCACACCACCACGGAGCGACCGTGGCTGCCGACGAGGTTGCCGCCCACCCACGACGTGACGGCGCTGGCGAGCGCGAAGCCGATCGACACCATGCCGGCGTAGACCGGCGCCAGGCCCAGCCCGATCTGCAGGAAGAGGGTCGTGACCAGGAAGAGCGCCGGCGCCGCGGTGAAGTACGTCGTCTGCAGCAGCGTGCCGTTGCGGTACGACGCGATGCGGAACAGCGACAGCGGCACCAGCGGACGCCGCCCGCGCGACGCATAGCGACGTTCCCACGCGATGAACGCCGACACGAACAGCGCGAACGCCACCAGCAGCCACCAGCGCGCCGGATCGTCGGTCGGCGCCCCGGTCGTGAAGAGGAACGGCCACATCAGTGAGACGACGCTCGCCGTGAACAGCAGCAGGCCCACCGGGTCGAGCTGCAGCGGGCGCCGCGACGGCGTGCGCGTGTCGGGCAGGAGCCACAGCGCCAGCGCGATCGCCGCGAGGCACAGCGGCACGTTCATCCAGAAGATCAGACGCCACCCGTCGGTCGGACCGCCCAGCGCGATGAGCAGTCCGCCCAGCGTCGGACCGAACGCGGTCGCGACGCCGATCGTGGCACCGAAGAGACCGAACGCCCGGCCGCGCTCCTTGCCCTGGAACAGCTCCTGCGCCATGCCGAGCACCTGCGGCATCTGGATGCCGGCCGCCACGCCTTGCAGCAGGCGTCCGACGAGCAGCACGCCGGCGGTGGGGGCGAGCGCGCACAGGATGCTCGTCGCGGTGTAGAGCGAGAGCCCGATCACGAACAGCTTGCGGCGCGATCGCTGATCTCCCAGGCGACCGCTCGGGACGAGCACGAGCCCGAACGTCAGGACGAAGCCTGACACGACCAGCTGCAGCTCGGTCGACCCCGCCCCGAGCACCTCGCCGATCGAGGGCAGCGCGACGTTGACTTTGGTCATGTCGAGGATCGTGATCGCGGCGACCGACACGCACACCCAGAACGCGCGCCACCGCGCACCATGGGTCAGCGGGATGACCGCCGTGTGCGCAGCAACGACACGACTCGGGCCGGTCGCCTCCGGCTGTCGCGACTCGAGGTCAGGCATCCCTCCCAGGCTATCCCCGTCGGTGTGGCCGCGCGCCTGCATGCACGGCATCCGTGTCTCGCTTTCGGCCGAGAGGGGCGGCTCCTGCCGGAGCTTTCGGGACATGCTCAGGCGAAAGCGGGACATGATGGGTGGGTGAGACTCCTCGTCGCAGCGCTCGAGAGCGAGCTGGTCGCCTTCCCCGTCGAGCTCGAGGGGTTCGACCGCCTCGTCACCGGTCCCGGCAAGCTGCAGGCCGCCTACGCGCTGACCCGTGCGCTGGACGCGGCGCCGTACGATGAGGTCGTGGTGGTCGGCACGGCGGGAGCCATCGACCCGCTGCTGTCGGCATCCGTCTACGAGATCGACGGGGCGATCCAGCACGACGTGACCGACATCGACGGGATCGTCGGTCAGCACGTGTCACTGCCGCCGCGCGTCGACCTCGAGCGCGACGGGGTGACGATCGCCACGGGTGACCACTTCGTCGACGACGCCGAGGCCGTCGAGGTGATCCGGCCGCTCGGCGCGGGCCTCGTCGACATGGAGACCTACGCGTACATCTGGGTCGCGCAGCAGTTCGGCGTGCCGATCCGGGTGCTGAAGGCCGTGTCGGATCGCGCGCAGGACGGCGCCATCACCGACTGGCATGCCACGGTGGCGGCCTGCAGCCGGAAGCTGCGCGACCGGATCCGCGCCGACTACGGCGTGTGAGTCAGTCGTCGCTGCGGGCGAAGACGCTCCGAAGGGCGAAGAACACGATCGCCGCGACGACGAGCACGACCGCGAGCTTGGCGATGAACCACAGCAGCGAGAACACCACGTCCACCACGATCCACGCGATCACGACCGCGGCGATCACGCCGAGGATCGTCCAGAGGGTTCTCATGTTCACGCCCCCAGCCTAGGCGTGTCTGCTCACACGACCGCGAACTGCCGGACGACGCTCGGCCCGTGTGCGGCCGCCTCGACGCTGAGCCGAGCCGGCAGCTGCTCCTTCATCGCGGCCACGTGGCTGATGACGCCCACGGTGCGCCCACCCGCGCGCAGCTCGTCGAGCGTGCGCATCGCGAGCTCGAGCGTCTCTTCGTCGAGCGAGCCGAACCCCTCGTCGATGAACAGCGTGTCGAGGCGCACACCGCCCGCGCGGGCGGTGACGGCCTCGGCGAGGCCGAGAGCGAGCGCGAGCGATGCGAGGAACGTCTCGCCGCCCGACAGCGACTGCGCCGGACGCGACTGCCCGGTGTACGCGTCGAAGACCTCGAGGCCCAGGCCCGAGGCCGCGTTGCGCGCGGCGCGCGCGTCGGTGTGCTGCAGGCGGTAGCGCCCCGACGACATGTCGGCGAGGCGGAGGTTCGCCTTCACGACGATCTCTTCGAGCTCGGCGGCGAGCACGAAGGTCTCGAGGTCCATCTTCATGGTGTTGGGGGCGCGGCCCGCGACGGTGTCGGCGAGGCGGGTGAGCGCCGCGACGTCGGCCG
>NZ_RRYE01000197.1 GCF_004010105.1 Microbacterium sp. CPCC 204701 | reverse complement strand
CGCGACGCGCCGAGCGCACGCAGGCGCTGCACGCGCGCGGACAGGGCAGCCGAGTCGTCGGCGATCGCCGCCGCGACCTCCGGAAGCGCCCCGTGCGCGGCGACGAGGTACGCCAGGCGGTGCAGCTCAGCCTCGTCGAACACGTTCGAGCGCGGCGCGACGATCAGCAGCGCCGTCCCAGGGTCGGCGGCGCGAGCGCGGTTGGCCGCGGTGCGCAGCCATGCGACCAGGTGATCGGGCTGACCGAACGGCTGCGCGAGCGCGAGCCGCCCAGGATGCCGAGGACCCAGCCACGCGAGCGTCTTCGCCGTATCCGCCACCATCGTGGGGTTGCGGCCGAACGTCATCGGCACGACGACGACGGTGTCGCCGGCGTCGAGATGCGCAGAGATCGTGTTGTGCAGCGTCCGGCCGGGCACGCTCACCTCGACGTTGTCGGCGACGTCGTCGAACCGCGCCAGATCGACGCCGCCGCCGCTCTCGTGCCCGCCGACGAGGACCACTCGTGCGACAGGAGCCGGAGTCACCGCCTCAGCCGCCGATCGGATCGTGGCACGAGACGAGCTTGGTCCCGTCGGGGAACGTCGCCTCGACCTGCAGCAGCGTGATCCGCTCACGCACCCCGGCCATGCACTCGTCCACCGTGACCACGGTCTTGCCGAGCTCCATGCACTCGGCCACCGTCTTGCCGTCGCGAGCGGCCTCGAGAATGGCCTCGGTGACCAGCGCCTGCGCTTCGCTCACATTGAGCTTCGTGCCGCGGTCGCGGCGGCGGCGAGCCAGCTCGGCGACCTGGTAAACCAGCAGTTTGTCGATCTCGCGTGGAGACAGATCCATGTCAACTCCTGCGTCGCGGGGAATCGTCCCGGCCACCCCGACATCGGGACCCCCGGAAGTCATACTGGCACGCCGGACCCATTCCCGGGGAGGCATCAATGAGAATTCCTGCGGCGTTAATGGCGGGAGCCGTGATTTCACGCAGATCGCATGATGCTCGGATCAGCCGCGGCGACCGTTCCAGGCCTCAGCGCCTCGATGAGCGCCAGGAGAGCCTGGTTCAGCCGTGTCACGTGCAGGACGAGCGCGCGCCCAGCCTCCGTCGTGTCGGCGTCGGCACTCGCGTCCAGTTCGTCCGTTGCGGGAATGCGGCGCGGCAACGCACCGGCGAGCACGGCCTCCGCGGCAGCGAAAGCATCGGCGGTCGCGGCGTCCAGCCGTCGCGCGACGCCTGCTGTGATGCCGGCTCCCGTCGCTCGGTCGGCCGCCACACGCCGCACGTCGTACACCATCGACCACAGCGCCGTCAGCTGCGCCTCGATGCCGGCGCGCCGCATCGACCCGGGGTTGCTGCGGATCGGGCGAGCGGCGTCTTCGAGCGCCGTGAGTCGGCGGGCAACCTCCCGCAGATCGTCGTCGAAGGCGCCGTTGCCGGGGGCCGGCCTCAGCGCATCGTGCGCGATCGCCTGGCACTGTCGCACCACGTCCGACATCGCCGCGAGCACCCGCGCGCGCGTGCGCGTGGGCAGCACGAGCGCCGACACCACGACCGCCACGAGCGCCCCGATCGCCGTCTCGGCCACACGCACCTGCAGCGTCTCGACGTTGAGCGTGCCGAGCACGTCGTACACGGTCGCCAGCAGGAGCGTCTGCCAGAACGTCACCCACACCGACGACACCGGACGGAGGAAGGCGATGAAGAAGACGCTCACGACGAGGAGCGGAAGTGCGACTGCCGGGCTGTGGCCGGCGAGGATCGCTAGCCCGAAGCCCACGGCCGCGCCGAGCACGGTCGCCAGGATGCGCTGGAACGCTTTGAGGCGGGTCTCGCCGTCGGAGCCGCTGAGCACCGAGAACGCCGGCATCGCGGCCCAGTACTGGTAGCTGGTCGACACCAGGCTTCCGAGCAGCAGCGCGAGCCCGGTCGAAAGTCCAGCTTGGACTGCCTGTCGGGACGAATCCCGCGCCGCTCCCGGCGCCTCACCCTGAGCCGGATCGGAATCCGCGCGGGCGGCGAGATCGGCATCCGTCGTTTCGCGCCCGATTCCGTCACCGTGAGCGCTCGAGCGGGCGAAGCTGCCGCGCGCCGCATCGAGCTGGTCGACAGCCGACCGCAGCTCGAGGATCGCGGCCCTGATGCGACGTGCCCCGAGCGGTGCATCGTGGTCGGCGGCCGATGGCGGGGCATCGAGCGCGGCGCGGGAAGCGGGCACGGCATCCTCGACGAGGTGGGCTTGTGCAGCCACCAGGTCTGCGGCCAGGCGCGCGCGCTGTTCGATCGTGATCGCGATCATGCCGGTGGCGGGCACGAGCGAGACGAGGTTGTCGACGGCCAGACGCAGGCCGAACACCCTCACGCGCAGAGCACGTGCCTGCGCGGGCGCCCGGGTCGCGGCACCCGTCTCGTCCAGCGAGCCGGCGATCGCGGCCGCGGTTCTCTGCACTGCGGCCTGCTGCCGGCGAAGCGTCCGGATCAGCCGCCCGTCTTCGCGCGCACTCGAGACGAGATCGATGCTCGTCTCGAGGAGGTACACGACTCGTTCGTGCAGCGCCGCGATGCCGGCGTCGACGCGGCGCGACGGCGAGGGGCGCGGGATGAGGCCGGCCGCCCACCCGCACAGCACACCCACTCCCCCGGCGGCCAGGGCGTCGAGCAGCTCGACGAGCTCGAGTCCGAGCATGAGCGAGAAGTAGTACGCGATGAATGCGAGCTGGCCGAGGCCCGCCATGCGCGCGCCGAATCGACGCAACCAGACGGCCACCGCCGCCACGAGCGCGATCGCGATCCCCGTGACGAGCGCTTCCCGCGGCAGCACCGTGCCGAGCGTGATGCCGGCCATGGCGGGCACGACGGCGAGTAGCCCGACCCATGGCCGGCCCCCCGGCGGTGAGCCGAACGCGTCCGGCGACGCGAAGAGCGCGATGAGCCCCGCCAGCACCGTGCCGTACAGCGCGTTCGAGCCCTGCATGAACGACAGCGCGCCGACGATCGCCATGGCGGCGACGACACCCGTGAGCGTACGGCCGGCCGCCGCCAGCCGCAGGAGGCCCGGATCGATGAACAGGCCGCGACGGCGCAGCCACGAGCCACCGGCCCGCGGATGCCGCGGCAGCGGATCGGCACGAGCGCGATCAGCGATGTCGACGTCCATCGGGAGCAGCTCGTATCCGCCGTCCGGCGCGTCGATCGGGATGCCGTCCGGCGTAGCTGCGATCCGGCGGTAGATGGGCTGATAGTCCAGATCACGGCTCACGGCCGCCAGGAGGGCCTGCGCCCGGAACTCGAAGGGCAGCCACGCCGTGTAGCGGCGGTACGCGTCGTCGACGTCGATCGCGTCGCTCGCGCGCGTGAGCGCCGCCATCCGACGGTCGATGCGCAGAAACCGCATCGCCCATGGATCGAGTGCGACCTGGGACCCCGACTGCTCGTACGCGGCGACGGCCGACGCGAACTCTCGTGCCGTCACCGGGGCGGGCACGGGTCCCGTCGCAAGGCGCAGCGCCTGCTGCAGGCGCACGCGGAAGTCCTCGTACGCCTCGATGAGGCGCGTGAGCCCGGGTTCGGATGCCGGATCGCTCCTGGTCGGCAGTCCCCACCGGAGGGCGCCGATGACGCCGGAGGTCATGAACAGCGAGAAGGGCAGCGAGAACTGGTCGCGCCCGCTCTGGAAGTAGTACGCGGCACGGTTCTGCGAGAGCCCGTGTCCGTACGCACTCAGGGAGCCGAGGATCGAGTCGAGCTGCCCGTCCAGGCCACGGGAGCGACCGTCCGGGAAGAACGGTGCGAGCGAGTCGATGGGGTCGGTGATGCCGAGGCCCGCGCGGAAGAAGTTCGCCGAGAGCGACTGGAGCGACTGGATGACACCGTAGACGCTCCCGAGGAACGTGATGATGAACGACAGCATCACGACGCTGATCATGGCTTCGGCGACGGTGAGCAGGTTCATCAGCGCTGCACCGGGGCCGATGTTGTCGACGCCGACCGTCGAGAACTGGCCGAGGCTCAGGTAGAGGGCACCCCAGAAGTCGGGCTCGACGCCCGTCGACGTCACGATCGCACCGGTCATGCCCAAGGCGCCGAAGTAGACCAGCGCGAACCCGAAGACGATCCCAGCGACCCACCACAGGATCGTGACGACGACGATGATCCCCGTCGCCTGACGGAGTACCAGCGGTCGCCACCGTCGCCCGACCCGCCGGGTGAACGCGCGCAGCACGATCCACTGCGCCCGCACGATCCGGTCGACGAACAGGCCCGCCTCGTCGTAGTTGAGCACCGCGAGGAATGCGTCCAGCAGCGTCATGAGGAGCAGCAGCACCCCTATGACGATCCAGACGACGTCCATGCGGCATACATTATCGGCCGGGTCCTTTTGCACCTACGCGTGCGTCACTAGCATGTGCCCGGGCGCATACGACCGGGGGGCCATGCCATGACTGCGACGATCGCGACTTCTCAGACCACCGATGTTCGAACGCGCTCCGCGCGCATCTGGTACGGATCCATCGCGGTCGTCGTCGCGATCGCGCTGGTGATCCAGATCATCCTCATCTTCACCGGGGGCCAGGACGCCAACTCCGGCGAGAACGCGACCGGGCCCGTCGGCACGCGCCTGGTGCGGCTGTTCAGCTTCTTCACGATCCAGAGCAACCTGTTCGTGCTCGGCACGTCGATCGCGCTCGCGCTGAACGTGCACCGCGACGGAAAGCTGTGGCGGATCCTGCGCTTCGACGCACTGCTGGGCATCATCATCACCGGTCTCGTGTACGAGACGATCCTCGCGCCGCTCGTCCATCTCGAGGGATGGGCGCTCGTGGCGACGATCGGCTTCCACTACATCTCGCCGTGGGCGACCCTCATCGGATGGCTCATCTTCGGCCCTCGCCCGCGCACGACCTGGGGCACGACGGCACTCGCGTTCATCTGGCCGCTGCTGTGGCTCGTGTACACCTTCGTCCACGGTGCGGTCACCGGCTGGTATCCGTACCCCTTCCTCGACGTGAACACGATCGGCTTCGCCGAATCGGTCCGCAACTCTGCGATCGTGCTGGTGATCGGCATCATGATCGCCGTCGTGCTGACCTTCATCGATCACCACGTGCCGTCGCTCGTGCGCGGCCGGGACCGAGAGCGCGCCTGATCGGCTCCGTTCACCGGCTCCGGGCTCACCGGAAGTCGCGTGCGCGATGGTGCACGCCCACGCGCAGATCCTCGAAACGGTCGGCGACGATGTTGATCACTCCCTCGGGCGAACGCTCCAGGATGCCCCGCGCGATGAGCGCCGGCGAATCCCGCACGACGCGGCGATAGCGGTTCCACACCCCCACCGAGCACACGATGTTCACGAGGCCGTGCTCGTCCTCGAGATTGAGGAAGGTGACCCCGGATGCCGTGGCCGGCCGCTGCCGGTGCGTCACGAGCCCCGCGACCTCGATGCGCCGCCCGGTCTCGTGCGAGCGGAGCTCGCCCACAGTGAGCACTCCGCGCGCATCGAGGCCGGAGCGGTAGTGGGTCATCGGATGATCGTCGATCGAGACGCCGGTCGCCCACAGGTCGGCCGCGAGGATGTCGTAGCTGCTCGGATCGGTGAACAGCGGCGGCTGCACCGCGATGAGCGAGTGGGGCAGGAACTCGGGCCGGTCCTGCGCCGCCGC
>NZ_RRYE01000196.1 GCF_004010105.1 Microbacterium sp. CPCC 204701 | reverse complement strand
GGAGCCCCCGCGTACGGCTACGGCTACGGCGCGCAGCCCAAGACGAACGTGCTGGCGATCGTCTCGCTCGTCGCCTCGATCGTCGGCTTCATCGGCCTGCTGCCGATCATCGGCTCGATCGGTGCCATCATCACCGGGCACATCTCGCTGAACCAGATCAAGACGAACGGCGAGAACGGCCGCGGCATGGCGCTGGCGGGCACGATCGTCGGCTATGTCGGCCTCGGTCTCTGGATCATCGGGACCATCGCGTTCTTCGGCTTCGTCGCGTGGATGACGCAATACGCCTACCAGTACGGCACCTACAGCTCCTGACGGCGAACGCGCGGCCCGATCGGCGTACGCTGGAAGGACCGTGAAGAGTTCGAACCGCGCCCCGTCGGCGACGTCCCTGCCGCGTGCACCACGCGACGACGTCGGCGCGCGTTCCTCCAGATATCTCGTGATGATGGGCGTGCGCATCGCATGCCTGATAGCCATGGTGCTCATCACGCCGTACGGCTGGTACACGTGGCTGCTGGGCGCCGCGGCGATCTTCCTCCCCTATGTCGCGGTCGTCTCGGCCAACGTCGGCCAGGAGGCGCGGCGCAACCGTCGCGAAGACCCCGAGCCGGCCCTTCCGCCGGCACCCGAGCAACGCGCGGAGACGGCGCCCCGCGTCATCCGCGTCGAAGAGACCCCCCGCGCCGGCGACCCCGGCACAGCGACCCCCGCAGACCCGCCGCGCCCCGACGAGGCGGCATGAGCCTCAGCGACGACGAGTCGGTCGCGGACGCGATCTGCTCGCGAGCAGGCTGCCGCGCCTGCGCACAATGGCGCATCGACTGGCGTAATCCCCGCATCCACTCGGCCGACCGGACGAAGACCTGGGTCGCGTGCGACGACCACCGCGACTACCTGCGGGGCTTCCTCGAGGCGCGCGATTTTCCGGTCGTCGTGGCGCCGTTGGGGTCGGCGGAGGCGGCACGATGAGCCCGCGCCGTGCCGTCAGCATGCAGAGCCTCCCGCGCGCCGGCCGCTGGGCGATCTACATCGCGCTGGCCGTCGTGTTCGCCATCGCGTGCGCGTTCCTGTCCAACTGGCAGTTCTCGCGCAACGAGGAGAGGGCGGCGCAGCTGGCGCTCGTCGAGCGCAACTACGACGCCGAGCCGGTGCCGCTCGGCGAGGCGATCCCATCCGGGGACGAGCTCGCGCCGCAGGACGAGTGGCGGCCCGTGCGGCTGACAGGCCGATACGTGACCGACGCGCAGCTCCTCGCGCGCAACCGTCCCCACGGCGGCACCGCCGCGTTCGAGGTGCTGGTGCCGTTCCGCCTCGACGACGGCCGCGTGCTGCTGATCGACCGGGGGTGGGTGCGTCCGGGACGGGACCAGCCCGAGCCGGACGCCGTCCCGGCGCCCCCTGACGGCGAGGTGACCGTGATCGCGCGCCTGCGGCCCGCCGAACCGCTCCCCGCGTCGGGACGCTCGGCGCCCGAGGGCCAGGTGCCGACGATCAACCTGGCTCTCGTCGCCGCAACGGTGGCCCCGGACGTCGGCGAGGCTCTCGAGCGCAGCGCGTACGGGGTTCTGGTGTCTGAGGATCCTGCACCGGCGTCGGCGCCCGAGGCGCTCGAGCCACCTTCGGAAGACCCGGGCCCCCACCTGTCGTACGCGATCCAGTGGATCCTCTTCGCCGCGATGGGATTCGTCTTCATCGGCTATGTGATCCGCACCGAGCGCCGTCATCGACGAGAGGAGGCGGAGGAGGCGGAAGAGGATGCCGCGCAGGGGATTTCCTCAGCCGCTGCGCCGGCATCCCGCCGCCGTCGCGATCGCGACGCCGAGGACGAGGACGCGATCCTCGACGCCGCCGGGCGCTGAGGAGCTCAGGCCAGGGTGACCAGGTCGGCGTAGTCGCGGCCCCAGATGTCTTCGACGCCGTCCGGAAGGATGAGGACGCGCTCGGGATTGAGCGCTTCGACGGCCCCTTCGTCGTGCGAGACCAGGATGACGGCGCCCTCGTAGTGCGCGAGCGCGCCCAGGATCTCTTCGCGTGACGCCGGGTCGAGGTTGTTCGTCGGCTCGTCCAGCAGCAGCACGTTCGCCGACGACACGACGAGCGTCGCGAGGGACAGACGGGTCTTCTCACCGCCCGAGAGGACACCGGCAGGCTTGAGCACGTCGTCGCCGGTGAACAGGAACGACCCGAGCACCTTGCGGGCGTCGGTCGCGGTGATGTCGGGCGCCGCCGACATCATGTTCTCAAGCACCGACCGCGAGACGTCGAGGTTCTCGTGCTCCTGCGCGTAATAGCCGATCTTGAGGCCGTGTCCGGGCTCCACGACGCCGGTATCGGCGCGGTCGACGCCGGCGAGGATGCGCAGCAGCGTCGTCTTGCCTGCGCCGTTGAGCCCCAGCACCACGACCTTCGAACCGCGGTCGATCGCGAGGTCGACATCGGTGAAGATCTCGAGCGACCCGTACGACTTCGACAGACCGGATGCCGTGATGGGGGTCTTGCCGCAGGGTGCCGGTTTCGGGAACCGGAGTTTGGCCACGCGGTCCTCCTGTCGCGCGTCCTCCAGACCCGACAGCATCTTCTCGGCGCGCGCGACCATCTGGTGCGCTGCCGCCGCCTTCGACGCCTTGGCACCGAACCGCGCGGCCTGCTGCTGCAGCGCCGTCGCCTTCTTCTCGACGTTGGCACGCTCCTTCTTGCGGCGCTCCTCGTCGGCCACCCGCTGACGCAGGTAGTTCTTCCAGTTCATGTTGTAGACGTCGATGACCTGGCGGTTCGCGTCGAGGTAGAAGACGCGGTTCACCGTCTCGCCGACGAGCTCGACATCGTGGCTGATGACGATCAGCCCGCCCTTGTACCCCTTGAGGAACTCACGCAGCCAGACGACGCTGTCGGCATCGAGGTGATTGGTGGGCTCGTCGAGGATCATCGTGCCGGCGTCCGAGAAGAGGATGCGCGCGAGCTCGATGCGGCGCCGCTGGCCGCCCGAGAGCGTCCTCAGCGGCTGGTCCAGGATGCGGTCGGGCAGCGACAGGTTGTGCGCGATCGACGCGGCCTCGGCCTCGGCTGCGTAGCCGCCGAGCGCCTCGAACCGTTCGGTGAGGTTCGCGTACTTGCGCATCGCGCGGGCGGCGGCGTCGGCATCGTCGCTGGCCATGGCGTGGGATGCCTCGTGCATGCCGATCGCGAGAGTCCCGATTCCTCGGGCATCGAGGATGCGCGTGCGCGCGAGCATCTCGGGGTCTCCGGACCGCGGATCCTGCGGCAGGTACCCGAGCTCACCGGAACGGTCGACCCGCCCGGCGCTCGGAAGCAGATCGCCGGCAAGCACCTTGGTGAGTGTCGTCTTGCCGGCGCCGTTGCGCCCTACGAGACCGATCTTGTCGCCGTCGGAGACGCGGAAGGTCACGTCCGACATGAGCACGCGGGCGCCCACGCGGATCTCGAGGTCGTGCACGGCGAGCACAGCGAATGGTCCGTTCCGTCGGTGGAATGAGGGGTGGTGGCCGAACGGCCAGCCCCCCAGTATAGATCGCCGGCGCGGCCGCTCCCCCGAGCCGAGACGACCGCGTCGTGTAGAGAACGGACAGGGGAACGCAGCTTCATTCGTGGACGCCGTCCAAGTAGGCGCACGCGACCCCCTCTAGGCTGAATCGCATGTCAACCATCGCCGCACCGTCCGCGCCCGCCCGCCGCGTGCTCGCCGACGTCATCGCCCGTCCCTCCTCGCGTGCTCGCGCGTTCGCCCTCGACGCCGGCCTGGTCATCGCCGGCGCCGCCGTCGTGGCGCTGCTCGCCCAGGTCGAGATCCCGCTGTGGCCCGTGCCGATCACCGGGCAGACGCTCGGCGTCATCATCGTCGGCGCCGCGCTCGGCGCGTGGCGCGGCGCAGCCGCACTCACGACGTACCTGCTCGCGGGCCTCGCCGGTCTTCCGGTCTACGCGGGATTCACCGGTACGGTCGCGGCGATGGGCAAGCCCAGCTTCGGGTTCATCGTCGGGTTCGTCTTCGCGGCGTTCGTGGCCGGCTGGTTCGCCGAGCGCGCCTGGGATCGCCGGCCCGTGCTCGCCTTCGTCGGATTCGCCGCTGCGAGCGTCGTGCCGTTCCTCTTCGGCATCCCCTACATGGCCCTGATCCTGAACGTCGTGATGGGCCTCGACTACTCGTTCTGGGCGCTGCTCGAGGTCGGCCTCCTCCCGTTCATCGTCGGCGGCATCGTCAAGGCGGCGCTGGCCGCGGCGATCGTCCCGGGCGCGTGGACGCTGGTGCGCAAGGCGGACGACAGCAAGCGCTGACGGATGCCTCGGCGCGAGGCATCCCCGATCGACACCGAGACCCCGGCCACCGGCCGGGGTCTCCGTCATACGGCGCGAACTCCGATTCGCACAGATCCGACGCGGCAGGTAATGTAAGGCTGTCCTTACTTCCCCTCATCGAACCGGAGATCGCTGTGCGCAGAACCCGCATCGCCACCGCCACCGCCGTGGCCGCCCTCACCGCCGCCGCCCTCGTCGGGTGCTCGAGCGCGGGCGCGGCAGACACCGACGCCGCCGGCGTGGGCACCGCGTCGTCCGGCG
This sequence comes from Microbacterium sp. CPCC 204701, assembly GCF_004010105.1. GTDB lineage: Bacteria > Actinomycetota > Actinomycetes > Actinomycetales > Microbacteriaceae > Microbacterium. The sequence goes on along the minus strand of NZ_RRYE01000196.1, from coordinate 1,077 downwards.
GCTTCCCCGTCACCATCGAGCACGCCTTCGGCGAGACCGTCATCGAGTCGCAGCCGGAGCGCGTCGCGACAGTGTCGTGGTCGAACCAGGAGGTGCCCATCGCTCTCGGCGTCGTGCCGGTGGGGATGGCCGAGGCGACGTGGGGCGACGACGACGACGACGGCGTGCTGCCGTGGGTCGAGGAGAAGCTCGAGGAGCTCGGCGCGGAGACTCCCGCGCTCTTCGACGAGACAGACGGCATCGACTTCGAGGCGGTCGCCGACACGCAGCCGGACGTCATCCTGGCCGCATACTCGGGCCTCACGCAGGAGGAGTACGACACGCTTTCGAAGATCGCGCCGGTCGTCGCGTACCCCGAGGTCGCGTGGGGCACATCGTACGAAGACATGATCCGCCTCAACTCCCAGGCGATCGGCCTCGCCGACGAGGGCGAGACCCTGATCGAAGAACTGCGCGGCGAGGTCGACGAGGCTCTCGCGAGCCACCCCGAGCTCGCGGACGCCACCGTCCTGTTCTCCTACATCGACCCGTCCGACTTCAGCCAGGTCGGCTTCTACACCAGCCTCGACACGCGCCCCGGCTTCCTCACGAGCCTCGGCCTCCCTGAGCCGGCCGTCGTCGCCGAGGAGTCCGACGGCGAGGCGTTCTACGCCACCTTGAGCGCGGAGGAGGCCGACCGGTTCGCCGATGTCGACGTGTTCGTGACCTACGGCGACGCGAGCGGCTCGATCATCCCCCAGCTGCAGGCCGACCCGCTGCTGTCGCAGATCCCGGCGATCGCCGAGGGCCGCATCGCCATCCTCGAGGAGTCGACCCCGCTCGCCGCGTCGGCCAACCCCTCACCGCTGTCGATCGGCTGGGGCGTCGACGAGTACTTCTCGATCCTCGCCGGTGCTCTCGGCTGAGCCTGAGCCGCGCCCGAACTGATCGCATCGACGTCCGAGAACCCGCCGGAGCCCACCCGTGAGCCTCACGCAGAGCCGCACGCCGGTCGCGCCCGAACCGGACGCCGCATCCCTGCGGCGCCCGGTCGCGGCGCGGCTGGTGTGGTTCGCCGTAGCCTGTGCGGTGCTGGCG
>NZ_RRYE01000195.1 GCF_004010105.1 Microbacterium sp. CPCC 204701 | reverse complement strand
GCGGCGAGCCGGCGACGGGTCGCGCCGCGCGGTGGCGGCCCAGGCGGCTGCGGAGCACCTGCGCCGCGACGCCGAGGCCCGCGGTGCGATAGGAATCCTTCCGCGATGAGCGAGGGCATCGACATCGCGGAGCGGACCGAGGCTGCGGCCGGGCGGGCAGGCAGGGACCCGCTCGGCCGGGACTTCGGCAAGCTGTGGACCGCCGCGGCGTTCAGCAACCTGGCCGACGGCGTCGGCCGCACGGCCGTCCCCCTGATCGCGACGACCCTCACCCGCGATCCGCTCGCGATCTCGGTGATCGGCGCGCTCGCGTTCCTGCCGTGGCTGCTCTTCGGCCTTCCCGCCGGCATGATCGTCGATCGCTTCGACCGCCGGATCATCATGGCGGCGGCGAACGTCCTCCGCTTCGGCGTCGCGCTGTGGCTGGCGATCCTCACCGCGACCGGCGGCCTCGAGCTCTGGGCGCTGTTCGTCGGCACTCTCGTGTTCGGGCTCGGTGAGACCCTCTTCGACAACGCGACCAATGCGGTGATCCCGGGGGTCGTCAAGCGCCCGCAGCTCGACCGAGCCAACGGCCGCATGCAGGCGGCGCAGATCACGATCGACATGTTCATCGCGCAGCCGATCGCGGGAGTCCTCTTCGCGATCTCGCTCGCGCTGCCACTGTGGATCGGGTCAGCCGGCTACCTCATCCCGATCGTGCTCGCGCTCCTCCTGCCGATTGCAGCCGCTCGCCCCCTGCGCGACGAGGCGCGGGTGCCCGACACGGATGCTCCGGATGTCGCCGCCGGCGGCGCCGTCGCCGAGCCCGTCCCCGCGCCGCAGGCGCAGTCCGGTACGTCGGCGCGCGAGGCGCTCTCGTACCTCTGGCACCACAAGTACCTGCGCACCATGACCCTGTACACGTCGCTCGTCGGCAGCGCGCTCTCGTTCGCGCAGGCTGCGACGCTCCTCTACTTCCTCGACGACCTCGGCGTGCAGGAGTACGCGATCGGCTTCGTCACCGCGGGCATCGGCGTCGGGGCGCTTCTCGGCTCACTGGTCGCGCCACGGCTCGTGGAGCGCTTCGGCCGCGGCCCGATCATGCTGGGGGCGAACGTGGGGGCCGCCCTCGGCCTCGGCCTCACCGGTCTCGCACCGGAGGTCTTCTCGGCGAGCATCGCGTATGGGTTCGGCGCGTTCTCGATCTCGGTCTGGAACGTGCCGTGGGGCGCCCTGCGCCAGCAGATCGTGCCGCCGCGACTCTTCGGCCGCGTGCTCGGCATCATCCGCACGCTCACGTGGGGAATGTTCCCGATTGCGACGATCCTCGGCGGCTGGGCAGCGCAGAGCTCGCTGCGGCTGCCCTTCGTCGCCGCCGGGGTGTTCATCATCGCCGCGACGATCCTAGGAGCGCGGCTCCTCGTGTTCGGCACCCGCAAGGCCGGCGCGGAGGCCGACGCGGCGCACGCCTGAGGACGGCCGGGCGGCGGTCGCTCAGTGACCGCCGAACCCCGTCTCGTCGTCGTGGCGGACGACCGGCTCGCCGTCCGCGTCGAGAGACACGATCACGCCGGTGTCGAGTTCGGCGATCGGGCGGCCTTCGAGCCACGTGAGCGTCCAGCGCGGCCGGGGCTGCCCGAGGTCGTCGTCGGGGATGACCTCGTCGACGCGACGGATGCCGCGGCGCAGGGCTTCGGGGACCGCCTTCGGCGGTTCTTCGCCCGAGGTCCAGCGTGTTCCGAGTTGCATGTCAGTCCTCCTGGGGGGCGAGCACGATGTCGGTCATGGCGAGCGCGTCGGCGTCGGCGTAGCTGATCTCTGCGATGCGACCGACGGCCTTGAGGTCGCCTTCCGCAACGCGGATGGCGTCGAGCGTCGCAGCCGGCCCGGCGATCGTGAGGCTGGCGACGGGTGTCTTCTGGGATGCCTTCGCCTCTGTCTTGGCACGGCGGACGCCGATGAGCGCCTGGCTCACCGCCGTGAGGACCGCGGTGTCGCCCGATTCCTCCTCGGGGGTCACCGGCCACTCGGCGTTGTGGACGGACCCTTCGTTGAACCACGACCAGGCCTCTTCGGCGGCGAACGCGAGCACGGGGGCGAGGAGCCTGAGAAGCGACGACAACGCGACGCGCAGCGCGAGGGCCGCGGAGGCCTGCCCGACGTCGGTCTGGTTGTAGGCGCGCTCCTTGACGAGCTCGAGGTAGTCGTCGCAGAACGTCCAGAAGAACGACTCGGTCACCTCGAGCGCGCGGGCGTGGTCGTAGTTCTCGAACGCCTTCGTCGCCTCGCGGACGACGGCGTGGAGGCTCGCGAGCATCGACGCGTCGAGGGCGTGCGTGATCTCGGCGCCCTCGGGCACCGGGAACGACAGCACGAACTTCGCGGCGTTGAGCACCTTGATCGCGAGCCGGCGGCCGATCTTGATCTGTGTCGGGTTCTGCGGGTCGAAGGCCGCGTCGGTGCCGAGGCGGCTCGACGCCGCCCAGTACCTCACCGCGTCGGACCCGTGCTGGGCGAGGATGTCGGCGGGCGTGACGACATTGCCCTTCGACTTCGACATCTTCTTGCGGTCGGGGTCGACGATGAAGCCCGAGATCGCGGCATCCGTCCACGGCACGCGGTCGTCCTCCAGGGCGCTGCGCAGCAGCGTGGAGAAGAGCCACGTGCGGATGATGTCCTGACCCTGGGGACGCAGGTCGAACGGCGCGACGAGGTTCCACAGCTCGGGGTCGCGCTCCCACCCGCCTGCCAGCTGGGGGGTGAGCGAGGAGGTCGCCCACGTGTCGAAGATGTCGTTCTCGCCGTCGAACCCGCCCGGCATGCCGCGCTGGCCGGCGGTGTAGCCCGGCGGGACGTCGGTCGAGGGGTCGACGGGGAGCGATGCCTGATCCGGCGTGAGCACGCGGCTGTAGTCCCGCTCGCCGTTCTCGTCGAGCGCGTACCAGACGGGGATCGGCACGCCGAAGAAGCGCTGGCGCGAGACCAGCCAGTCGCCGGTGAGCCCGTTCGTCCAGTTCTCGAACCGCACGCGCATGAAGTCCGGATGCCACGACATCTCCGCGCCGAGCGCGATCAGCTGCTCACGCAGTGCCTCGTCGCGCGCGCCGTTGCGGAGGTACCACTGGCGCGTCGAGACGATCTCCATCGGGCGATCGCCCTTCTCGTAGAACTTCACGACGTGCGTGAAGGGCTTCGGGTCGCCGACCAGCTCGCCTGACTCCTGCAGCAGCTCGACGACGCGCTTCTTCGCGCTGAAGACGGTCTTGCCGGCGAGCTCCGCGTAGGCGGCCTTGCCGGCATCCGTCGTGATCGCGTCCGGCGCGTCGGGGACGACCCGGCCGTCAAGGCCGAGGATGGTGCGGTTGGGCAGCTGCAGCTCCCGCCACCACACGATGTCGGTGACGTCGCCGAAGGTGCAGATCATCGCGATGCCCGACCCCTTGTCGGGCTGGGCGAGGGGATGCGCGAGGACGGGTACCTCGACGTCGAACAGCGGGGTGCGCACCGTCGTGCCGAACAGCGGCTGATAGCGCTCGTCGTCGGGGTGCGCGACCAGCGCCACGCACGCGGCGAGCAGCTCGGGGCGCGTGGTCTCGATGTGGACGTCGCCCGCGCCGTCGGTGCGGTGGAACGCCACGCGGTGGAACGCCGCCGGCTGCTCGCGCTCCTCGAGCTCTGCCTGTGCGATCGCGGTGCGGAAGTCGATGTCCCACATCGTCGGCGCGAGGTCCTGGTAGGCCTCACCGCGCTCGAAGTTGCGCAGGAAGGCGAGCTGGCTGGTGCGGATCGTGTCGTCCGAGATGGTGCGGTAGGTCTGCGTCCAGTCCACGCTGAGGCCCAGCTGGCGGAACAGCGCCTCGAAGTGCTGCTCGTCCTCGACGGTCAGCCGCTCGCAGAGCTCGATGAAGTTGCGGCGGCTGATCGGCACCTGATCGGCCGCGCGGCTCGACTTGTTGTCGCCGCCCTCGAAGGGAGGCGTGAAGTCGGGGTCGTACGGCAGCGACGGGTCGCAGCGCACGCCGTAGTAGTTCTGCACGCGACGCTCGGTGGGCAGGCCATTGTCATCCCAGCCCATCGGGTAGAACACGGTCTTGCCGCGCATCCGCTCGAAGCGCACCTTGAGGTCGGTGTGCGTGAACGAGAAGACGTGGCCGATGTGCAGGCTTCCCGAGGCGGTCGGCGGGGGAGTGTCGACCGAGAAGATGCCGGCTTTGCCGACCTCGGCGGCGCGGGCGCGGTCGAATGCGTACGTCCTCTGCGCCTTCCAGGCGTCATCCCACTTGGATTCGAGACCCTCCAGGGCGGGCTTGTCGGGAATTCGCGCGTCGGCCATCGGGTCTCCTCGATCGATATGTGCGACACCGTGTGAGCGTGCCTGAGTGTGGGATGCCGATCGATTCTATCCCGGGGGCTTGCCCGTCCTGGATCGTCGGGCGGATGCCGCGGACCGCGGGCCGCGGTCATCGTCCTCGCCCATTCGGAGGCCGGAGGCCCACCACTGCGCCGAGATGAGGAGATATGCCTGGATGTGGATATCTGAACCGCTCGCGACCCTCATCTCGGCATCCGCCCTCATCTCGGGAGCGTAGGCGCACAGCCAGTTGCGGAGCGCGGCTCCTCCACATGCCGACTCATCGCAGATTCCTCCACTGAATCGCCACGACGGGATCACCGGATCGCCCGGATGAGGCAGGTTCGAGCGATGAGCCGGTCGATGCCCACGTGGATGCGTGCCCTGCGCGAGACCGGGGGTATCGCCCGTCAGGCCGCGCTCATCGAGCTCGGCGCCCGAAAGCACGAACTGGCTCGCGCCGTGAGGGAGCGGCGACTGACTCGGGTTCGGCGTTCATGGCTGGCGCTCCCGGATGCCGATCCCATGCTCGTCGCGGCGGCCAGGGCGGGGGTCGTGCTGACGTGCCTGACCCGTGCGAAGCGCTTGGGGCTGTGGGTCACCGCGGAGGACCGTCCACACGTGGCGGCCCCCGTCAGCAGCGGCGGCATCCGGATCGAACGACAGCGCTCCGCCGGCGCACTCCGTGGAGAGTTCACGGCCACCGTTCACTGGTGCATACCCCTCGTGCAGCGCGAACCGCATGTCCTCGAGGACTCCCTCGAGAACACACTGGTGATCGTCGCGAGATGTCAGCCGCGTGAGCACGCGTTGGCGGTGTGGGACTCGGCACTGAACATGGGGCTCGTCGAGAAGCCCTTTCTGGCGCGGCTGCCACTGCCGGCGTTCGCGCGTGCCGTCCTGGAGGAGGCTACGCCGTTCGCGGACTCCGGGCTGGAATCGTTCGTGCCGCGCCGCTTGCGCTGGATGAACGTCCGCATCGTCGCGCAGGCGTGGATCCGCGGGCGTCCGGTGGATCTCCTCATCGGAGAACGGCTCGTGCTCCAGGTCGACGGGGGCCATCACGTCGGCGCGCAGCGGGAAGCGGACGTGATGCACGACGCTGAGCTGCTTCTGCTCGGATACCACGTGATCCGAGTGGGCTACTGTCAGGTGATGGACGACTGGCCGGCCGTGCAGCAGCTCATCATGACCGCCGTCGCGCAGGGTTTGCACCGAGTGCGGTGAGGTTGCGCGGCAATCCCCGCCGCGCCACCCGCCCGGGATGAGGGACTGCGCCGACATGAGGACGGCAGGAAGCCGCTGTCGCCTCACCTCGGCAACCGCCCTCATCCCGGCACTGTCGCC
>NZ_RRYE01000194.1 GCF_004010105.1 Microbacterium sp. CPCC 204701 | reverse complement strand
GGTCGCCGATCGGGTTGACTCCCGGGCCCGCGGCGAGCGCATGCCCCGCGAGCGCGTGCAGGCACTTGACTCGCGTCGGCATGCCGCCGGCGGAGATCCCGTCGATCTCTGCGACGAAGCCGTACGCCGCGCGGTCCCCGAGGTACGCCTCGTGGGCGCGACGATACGCGGCCGCGACCTCCTCGTCGGCGAGCTCGGCGGCCAGCTCGGGCATGACGTGGTCGGCCTCGAGCATCGACATCGCGGCGGTCGCCGCGGGATGCGTGAGGTAGTAGAACGTGGGGAACGGCGTGCCGTCGGGAAGACGCGGCGACGTCGCCACCACGGTGGGATTGCCGCACACGCATCGCGCGGCGATTCCGACGACGCCTCGGGCAGGGCGGCCGAGCTGCTCGTGCAGGACGGCGAGGTCGGCTTCGCTGACGGGAGGGAACGGCGGAGTCGTCACGTCGCCAGGGTACCGGTGGCTGCTGGGACGCGGCTGGATCGCCCTGGTCCGCGCGGGGCCGACGTCGCGCCGGCGGATGCCGCTCCCGCGCGTCGATCAGGGTGTCGGGGCGGGCGTCGAACCGGGGTCGGGGACGCCGATCGTCACCGGCGCGACCGTCTGCGCGAGGCCGGACTCGGTCACCGATCGCACGAGCTGCGACATCCAGTCGGTGCGGGTCTGCTCCACCTCGTCGCTCACCGGCTCCTGCTCCTGCGGAGCGAGCTCGGGCGGCAGGTCGTTGTCGACGAGGTAGACGACCTCTCCGGGGCGGACGTAGTACAGCCGCTCGCGCGCCTGCGTCGTGATGTACGCCGGATCGCGCCACCGGTCGCGCTGCGACTCGAGCTCGGCGACCTCCTCGCGGCTGAGCCGGACCGCGGTCTCGAGGGCGGCGATCCGCTGCCGCTGGTCGACGTAGGTGCCGATCGTCGGCACCAGCACGAACGCGGCGAGCACCACGAGGCCGAGCATGATCACCATGAACCCCGACAGGCGGACGCCGCCGAGCCACTCGCGCACGTCGACCGGTCGCCGCGGCGGACGCCGACGGGGCGTCCCGTCGGCGCGCGGGGAACGAGAAGGGGGAGCCGTCGTCTTCGCCACGGCTCCCCCTCTCGTTCAGAACGCTGTCAGCGCATCAGCCCTTGAAGCGCGGGAACGCTCCGCGGCCCGCGAACACCGCGGCCTCGCCGAGCTCCTCCTCGATGCGCAGAAGCTGATTATATTTCGCGACGCGCTCGCTGCGGGCGGGCGCGCCGGTCTTGATCTGACCCGCGTTGACGGCGACCGCCAGGTCGGCGATCGTGGTGTCCTCGGTCTCGCCGGAGCGGTGCGACAGCATCGAGCGGTAGCCGTTCTGCGTCGCGAGCGCGATGGCGTCGAGCGTCTCCGACAGGGTGCCGATCTGGTTCACCTTCACCAGCAGCGCGTTGCCGACGCCGAGGTCGATGCCCCGCTGCAGGCGCTCGGGGTTCGTGACGAACAGGTCGTCGCCGACCAGCTGCACCTTCGAGCCGATCTTGTCGGTGAGCGCCTTCCACGCATCCCAGTCGTCCTCGGCGAGGGCATCCTCGATCGTGACGACGGGGTAGTTCGCGACGAGGTCGGCGAAGTAGTCGGTCAGCTGCTCAGCCGACCACGCCTTGCCCTCGACGGTGTAGACGCCGTCCGTGAAGAACTCGGTCGCGGCGACGTCCAGGCCGACGGCGATGTCTGCACCGGGTGCGAAGCCGGCCTTCTCGATCGCCTGCATGAGGAAGTCCAGGCCCTCGCGGTTGCTCGGCAGGTCGGGGGCGAAGCCGCCCTCGTCGCCGAGGCCGGTGGCGAAGCCCGCGGCCTTGAGCTCGCCCTTGAGGACGTGGTACACCTCAGTGCCCCAGCGCAGCGACTCGGCATAGGTCTCGGCGCCGATCGGGGCGAGGAAGAACTCCTGGAAGTCGATGCCGTTGTCGGCGTGCTCGCCGCCGTTGATGACGTTGAACAGCGGCACCGGGAGCACGTGCGCGTTGGGGCCGCCGAGGTAGCGGAACAGCGGCAGGTCGGCCGAGTCGGCGGCGGCCTTGGCGACGGCGAGCGATACGCCGAGGATGGCGTTCGCGCCCGTGCGCGACTTGTTCTCGGTGCCGTCGGTGGCGATGAGGATCTCGTCGATGACGCGCTGCTCGCTCGCCTCGACGCCCTCGATCGCGGGGCCGAGCTCGTCGATGACGGCGGAGACGGCCTTCAGGACGCCCTTGCCGTTGTAGCGGCCCTTGTCACCGTCGCGCAGCTCGTACGCCTCGAAGGCGCCGGTCGACGCGCCCGAGGGGACGGCCGCGCGCTGGACGATGCCGTCGTCGAGCAGCACCTCCACTTCGATGGTCGGGTTTCCGCGCGAGTCGAGGATCTCGCGCGCGCCTACAGCCTCGATCTGTGCCACAGGGTGACTCCTTGCTTGTGGAGGGTGGGTCGTCGGAGCGTCGTCGGTCCGCCCCCGAGTCTAGTGATGACGGATGCCGGAGCCAGAGGCATCCGTCGTCGCCGGTGTCACACGACCAACGCGATCGCGATGCCGTCGTAGCCCTTCGCATCGAGGGTCTGCAGGGCCGTCGCCTCGAATCGGGGATCGCGGCCCAGCATCTCGAGGCCGCGCTGCACGCCGATGATCTGCGGGTTCTCGGTGGCGGGATTGGCGACCTCGCCGCCGCGCACGGTGTTGTCGACGACGACGACCGTGCCTGGGCGCCCGAGGCGAGCGGCCCAGTCGAGGTAGATCGTGTTCGACTCCTTGTCGGCGTCGATGAAGACGAGGTCGAAGGGCTCTTCGTCGACGAGCGTGGGCAGCACGTCGGCGCCCCGCCCCCGTCGGATCTCGACCTTGGCTCCGACCCCGGCGCGGTCGAGGTTGGCCCGCGCGAGGTCGGCGATGTGCGGCTCCGCCTCGATCGTCACCACGCGACCGTCGTCGGGCACGCCGCGTGCGAGCCAGATCGTGGAGTAGCCGCCCAGCGTCCCGACCTCGAGCACGCGGCGTGCGCCTGAGATCCGCGCGATCAGGTGCAGCAGCTTGCCGTTCACCGGCGCGACCTCGATCGCCGGCAGTCCGGCGTCGTTCTGATCGGCCACAGCGCGCTCGAGCCCCGGCTCGTGTCCGACGAGCGTGTCGGTGAGGTAGGTGTCGACGCGGCGCCAGAGGTCAGGAGTGGGATCGGTCATGGACTCAGCAAATCGGCTGCCCGGTCAGGGCGTCAAGCCTTCGCGCGTTCGACGAGCGCCTGAAGGAGCGCGGCGCCCGTCGCGGCGTCGTCGACCGTCACGACGAAGCTGCGACCGGTGGTGCGCCGTACTTCGAGCCCTTCCCCGGTGCGAAGCACGACGCCGAAGCGTCCAGGCGCCCAGCGCCAGCCCCAGCCGCCGAACTCTGCCATCGGGTTGACGACGACCGCCTCCGCCGACTCGACCTCGTGCAGCGGCACACGGAATCGGGGCACGCCGGTCACCGCCTGCACGCGCAGGCCCGTGTCGTCGACGAAGACCTGGGATGACACACATGACACGACGATCGCCGTGAGCACGAGACCGACGCCGAACAGCACCCAGCCCGCGGGGCCGGCCCGCGCGATCAGTATCCAGACACCGGCCGCAACCATCAGCAGTGAGACGGCGACAAGGATCACCGCGGGAGTGCGTGACATCGTCACAGAGCGCACCCACACCGCGCGCTCGCCGTCGCGCAACGGCAGCGGTGCGGCGGGTGAAGGCCCTGCCTCGGAGGGTTCCGTCCTCGGTTGAGCGAACCAGCCCAGAACGCCCACCGCCACGGCGGCGAGAAGGGCGGCCGGAATCCACAGCGCGGCGCTGGCCGCGGCATCCGTCCCCTCTGTCTGCAGCAGGAGCAGACCCGTGGGCAGCGCCACCATGAAGGCGGACGACGCCGCCAGCAGCGCGCCGATGAAGCGCAGATCGACACCCCGGCCCCGCACGGGAAGGCCACGGGCTTGAGCAGGGGCTTGCCGGGTTCCGCCGAGCGCGAGGCCGCCGATCAGTGTCGAGATGCCGACGCCGAGCACGAAAGTGAGCACCGGGAACGTCCACGCCGGACCGTAGCCGTCAGGTTCGCCGCGGCCGTTCCAGTGGATCGCGACCGTTTCGGGGACGGACGCCAGAACGGCGAGCTGGATGGCAACGCCGACGATGGTCAGCACGAAGGGAACGAGGAGGCCGACCTGGATGAAGCGGCGCCGTGCGCGAGGGTCGGGCTGAGGGTGGTCAACGATCACGGGCGGTCTCCTTCACGAGGGCGGCGAGGGCGTCGGGCGAGAGTCCCGCCGCGCGTGCCCGCGCGACGAGTCGACGGATGTCGTGGTGCAGCTCCTCGAGCGTCTCGGCCTGTGCCGTGACGACGGCGCCGCGTCCGCGGCGGAGCTCGATGAGGCCGTCATCGCGGAGATCCTGGTACGCGTGCAGCACGGTGTGGACGTTCACGCCGAGCGCGGCGGCGATCTCACGCGCCGCCGGCAGTCGTTCGCCCGGCCGCACGCGGCCGGCCGCGGCATCCGCACGTACCGAATCGGCGATCTGCGCGAACAGCGGCGCCTCGCTCTCGGGATCGATGCGCAGCAACACGCATTAACTCTATGACAACTAGAACAATTGTGCACACCCGCCAACCGATTCGGATGATGCAGCGACCTTCGCGATGCTGATGCGCATGCGCGTGACTCCCCGCCGCCTCGCCGTCGGCATGAGCCTGTGGATCCCCAACCTCTTCAGCGGCATCCGCGTGAGGCGCTTCGCCGACGATTGGACGAGCGCGACGGTCGAGCTCCACGTCAACGTCTTCACGCGCAACTACGTCAAGACCGCGTTCGGCGGCTCGATGTCGGCCATGACCGACCCGTACTACTTCATGCTCGTGATGCACCAGCTCGGCCGCGACTACGTCGTGTGGGACACGCGCGGTGAGATCGAGTTCCTCACACCCGGCCGGGGCGTGCTCACGGCGCATTTCGAGGTCTCGCGCGAGAAGGCGCAGGAGCTGCGCGAGCGGGCACGCGGCGGAGCGAAGGTGCTCGAGTGGTTCGAGACCGAGATCACGGATGCCGCGGGCGACGTCGTCGCGCGGGTGCGGCGCGAGGTCTACGTGCGCGAGAAGAAGCGGGTCACGCAGGCCGGCGCGTGACGCGCCGCCCGCGCCGTCAGCGCGCCGCCCGGTAGTCGGTTGCGGTGAAGCCGAGCACTGCGCGGAAGTCGTTCGCGAGGTGCGCCTGATCGGTGTAGCCGAGCTCGGCCGCGATCTCGGCGAGCCCGAGAGTCGGCTGCTCCCGCACCCGCTCCGCGGCCTCCTGCAGGCGCCTGCGCCGGATCATCGCGGCAGGCGGGACGCCCACGGTGCGGTGCGCCAGGCGCTGCAGCGTCCGCACCGACACGCGCATGCGCTCGGCCGCGTCGTCGACGCGCACGATCGCGGAGTCGGTCATGAGCACATCGGACATGGCGTTCGCGAGGTGTCCTTCCGGGGTGGGCGCACCGAGAGTCGACACGAGCCACTCCGCGACGACGCCGCACGCGGCGGCGGGATCGGGCATCTCGGCCGCGACCGCCGCGCGCAGCCACGGCTCCTCGAGCACGATATGACCGTCGACGATCTGGCTCGGCGCATCGTGCAGTCGCGCGAGCGCTGCCGGGCGCAGCAGCGCGCCCACCGCCCAGCCGCTCCCCCGCAGCACGCGCTCGGCGAGCCGGGTCGTCGCTCC
>NZ_RRYE01000193.1 GCF_004010105.1 Microbacterium sp. CPCC 204701 | reverse complement strand
CGCGGCATCCCGTCGCGGCTGTCGTCCGCCGCTCCTGCCCTTCGCCATATCGCTCAGCGTATCCCGGGCGCTATCGTTCGCTCATGATCGCGATCCTCGCCACCGCCTTCGCCGCGCTGGCGGCACTGCTGCACGTCTACATCTTCGTCATGGAGAGCGTGCAGTGGACGCAGCCGAAGATCTGGCGGCGCTTCGGCGTCGCCGACCAGGCGGCCGCCGAGACGACGAAGCCCCTGGCGTACAACCAGGGGTTCTACAACCTGTTCCTCGCGATCGGCACGGTGCTCGGCATCGTCCTCTTCCTCGCCGGCGCCGACGAGAGTGGCGTGCGCGCGGCGGGTCTCGCGCTCGTGCTGTTCAGCCTCGGCTCGATGGTCGCGGCGGCGCTCGTGCTGCTCACGACCGGCATGAAGTACCTGCGCGCGGCGCTCCTTCAGGGCACGCTGCCCCTCATCGGGTTCGTGCTGTACCTGTTCGCGTAGGCGGCTCAGCCGCAGGCGCCCCACCGGCCGGCACCGGATGCCTCGGCCTCGGCCTGCGCGCCGGCGAGAAGGTCGTAGAACGCGATGTTCGGCCATACGCGGATCGCCTCGGCGTCGCCCGCCGTGACGAGCTCGAGGTTCACGAAGCGCCCGTCGTCGGTCCACAGGTTCAACAGTCGCCGGTCGTAGTCGTCCCGCGTCTCGGCGTCGGGCATCGCCCAGACCGTCGATCCTTCGGGCAGCAGTTCGGCCAGATGCGTGCGGGCCTCGTCCGCCCAGCACTCCGGCGACGGTGTGCCCTCGGGGGTGTCGATGCCGATGAGGCGGATGCGTACGGGGCTCGACGTGGTCACGACGTCGTTCGGCTCCTGCATGCGGGCCTCGATCGTGTCACCGTCGTAGACGTACGTCTCGGTGAGCGGGAACGCGTCGCCTGGGCGCGACGGGATGCCGTCAGCCGGCGTTGCGGCAGACGAGCCCAGGGCAGACGCGCTCTGCGCCGGGTCGGCCTCTGCCCACGGCATCCGTCCGCCCGTCGTTATCCAGGCGACGGCGACGACCACCGCCAGGGCGGCGGCGAGAGCGAGGGACGCGCCGGTGCGACGGGACCGCCTGCATGTCATCGGGCCAGGCTAGCGGCGTCCGACCACCCGTCACGAGATCACACGAGATCAGGCGGCGAGGCGCAGTCCTCGGCGGTCGGTGGCCACGCGCTCGCCGTCGGCGATCGTCTGGTCGTCGCCGATGAGCGAGCCGCCGGCGACGCGGGCGTCGGTGCCGACCTGGGTGCGCACGCCGATCTTGGCGCGCGGTCCGATGGCCGCGCGCGGGCCGATGTGCGCGTGGGGAGCGATCTCGGCGTCGGGACCGATCACGGCATCCGACTCCACCCAGACGCCGCGGCCGACGTGCGCGCCCGCCGCGATCTGCACGCCCGGTTCGACATACGCCCCCGATTCCACGACGGCGCTCGGGTGCACCTTCGCTCCATGCGCGATCAGACCCCGGCCGTTGGCGTGCTTGCGATAGCGCAGCGTCTCGCCCCGGTCGTTCTCGATGTCGACGTAGTTCTTGCCCACTGTCCCCTCCTGCAGCCCCGCATAGGGCTGAGTTCATGGATAACCTTGGGTTCCGCCGTTTCATTCCCGCGCATCGGAACGATTCGGACTACCCCGTTGCGATATCGCGGATCGCGAGGTAGAGCCAGGGTTTCAGCGGGCGGCGTGCTCGTCTGCGGCTGCGAGGGCCCGGTCGATGACGTCGAGTCCGCGCACGAGCTCGTCCTCCAAGATGACCAGCGGCGGCGCGACGTGCACGCGGTTGAAGTGGGTGAACGGCCACACCCCGTCCCGCTTGCACGCCGCGGCGACGGCAGCGACGGGTGCGGCATCCGGCCCGCTCGCGTTGAACGGCACGAGCTGCTCGCGCGTCTGGCGATCCTTGACCAGCTCGATCGCCCAGAACAGGCCCATTCCGCGCACGTCGCCGACCGACGGATGCCGCGACGCCATGTCGCGCAGGCGCGGCTCGACCACGCGCGAGCCGAGGTCGCGCACGCGCGCGAGGATGCCGTCGCGCTCGAACACCTCGAACGTCGCGACGCCCGCCGCGCAGGCGAGCGGATGGCCCGAGTACGTGAGGCCTCCGGGAAAGGCGACGGTGTCGAAGTGCGCCGCGATGCGGTCCGAGATGACGACGCCGCCGAGCGGCACGTAGCCGGAGTTGACGCCCTTCGCGAAGGTGATGAGATCGGGCACGACGTCGAACGCCTGGACGGCGAACCACTCGCCCACGCGCCCGAACCCGACCATGACCTCGTCGGCGATGTAGACGATGCCGAAGCGGTCGCACAGCGCTCGCACGCCGGCGAGATAGCCGGCCGGCGGCACCAGTACGCCGTTGGTGCCGACGATCGTCTCGATCACGATCGCGGCGATCGTCGAGGCGCCCTCGAGCACGATCGTCTGCTCGAGGTGCTCGAGCGCACGCTGGGCCTCTTGTTCGGGGGTCGACGAGTGGAACGCCGAGCGGTACGGATAGGGCCCGAAGAACTTCGCGACAGACCCGTCGGCCGGCTCGTTCGGCCAGCGCCGCGGGTCTCCCGTCAGCGAGATCGCGGTCGACGTGCTGCCGTGGTAGCTGCGGTACATCGACAGCACCTTGCGACGGCCGGTCACAAGGCGCGCCATGCGCACCGCGTTCTCGTTCGCGTCGGCGCCGCCGTTGGTGAAGAACACCTTCTCGAAGCCGTCGCCCGCGACCTCGGCGATGCGCCGCGCGAGCTCGCCGCGCACGTCATTGGCCATCGACGGCTGGATCGTCGCGAGACGGCCCGCCTGGTCTTGGATGGCGTGGACGAGATGCGGATGCTGATGCCCGAGGTTGAGGTTCACCAGCTGCGAGCTGAAGTCGAGGTAGGCGTTGCCCGCGTAGTCCCAGAACGTCGAGCCTTCGCCGGCGGCGACGGGGAGCGGGTCGATGAGGGCCTGCGCGCTCCACGAGTGGAACACGTGCGCGCGGTCGTCGGCGCGCACGCGCGCATCGGCCTCGAGATCGGGCTGGATGCCGGGGAGAACGGTGTCGGTCATGTGGGGGAGTCCTTTGATCGACCGCGGGGTCAGTGGTTCTGGGGGAAGCCGAGGTCGATGCCGCGGGTTTCTGAAAGGTTGCGTGCGGCGGGGTTGAGCCATCGGGCGGTGACGGCCTTCTCGCGCGTGAAGAAGTCGAAGCCGTGGATGCCGTATGCCTTCGCATCGCCGAACAGCGACTGCTTCCAGCCGCCGAACGAGTGGTACGCGACGGGGACGGGGATGGGCACGTTGATGCCGATCATGCCGACCTCGACCTCGTTCTGGAAGCGCCGGGCGGCGCCGCCGTCGTTGGTGAAGATCGCGGTGCCGTTGCCGAACCGGCCGGAGTTGATGAGTTCGAGCCCCTCGTCGTACGAGTCCACGCGGACGACGGAGAGGACGGGGCCGAAGATCTCGTCCTGATAGGCGCGGGAGGTCGTGGGCACGCGGTCGAGGAGGGTGGGGCCGAAGAAGAACCCGTCCTCGTGCCCGTCGACGGTGAATCCCCGGCCGTCGACGACGACGGTGGCGCCGTCCTGCTCGGCGATGTCGACGTAGGACGCGACCTTGTCGCGGTGGATGTCGGTGATGAGCGGACCCATGTCGGGCTCGACCCCGTCGGCGCCGGCGCCGTTCCCGATGTTCAGCTTGCCGATGCGGTCGGCGATCTTCGCGACGAGCTCGTCGGCGACCGGCTCGACCGCGAGCACGACCGAGATCGCCATGCAGCGCTCGCCGGCGGCGCCGTAGCCCGCGTTCACCGCCTGATCCGCGACCAGGTCGAGATCGGCATCCGGCAGCACCAGCATGTGGTTCTTCGCGCCGCCGAGCGCCTGCACGCGCTTGCCGTGGCGCGATGCGGTCTCGTAGATGTATTGCGCGATCGGGGTCGACCCCACGAACGAGATCGACTGCACGTCGGGCGAGGTCAGCAGCCCGTCCACAGCGAGCTTGTCACCCTGCAGCACGGTGAACACGCCGTCGGGAAGCCCGGCCTCCCGCCACAGCTGGGCGAGCCACAGCGACGCGGACGGGTCCTTCTCGCTGGGCTTGAGCACGACGGCGTTGCCGGCGGCGATCGCGATCGGGAAGAACCACATCGGCACCATCGCCGGGAAGTTGAACGGGCTGATGATCCCGACGACCCCGAGCGGCTGCTTGATCGAGTACACGTCGATGCCGTTCGACGCGTTCTCGGAGTACGCGCCTTTGATCAGGTGCGGGAACCCGCACGCGAGCTCGAGGACCTCCTGCCCGCGGAGGATCTCGCCCATCGCATCGGAGCGCACCTTGCCGTGCTCGGACGTGATGATCTCGGCCAGCTCTCCCTTGCGGGCGTTCAGCAGCTCACGGAACGCGAACAGCACCCTCTGCCGCCGCGCGACGGAGTAGCCCGACCACACCTCGAAGCCGCGCACGGCCGACGCGATCGCGGCATCCGCCTCCGCCTGGTCGGCCAGCGCCACCTGCGCCTGGATCGCACCCGTCGCCGGGTTGAAGACCGGCGCAGTACGGCCGCTCGCGGATGCGCGCTCGGCGCCGTCGACCCAATGGCCGATCACGCGCATGGCGGCGTCGGGTCTCGTGTCGGCGATGGCGCTCGCGGCGATGGTCATGGGTGGTCTCCTGTTGCTCGGACAGATCGTGTGGCGATCACGTAGGCTGGGCGGATCCCAGAATGGCAGAGAGGATGAGGCGATCACCGTGCTCGACCGTCGCGAAGATCCGGCGATCCAAACGGATCGTCCGAGTGGCAGGCTCGCCGACGAGATGCTGCCCACCCTGCGCGAGGTGATCGCACTCGACGCGGTGGCCCAGGGAGTGCCGGAGGTGCTCGTCGGCGACGACGCGCTCGATGCCCGCGTGCGCTGGCTGCACGTGTCCGACAGCGCGGGCGTCGCGCGCCTGCTCGATGGCGGCGAGCTGCTGCTGTCGACCGGATCGTCGTGGCCCGCCGAACCCGCCGACCTCCGCCGCTTCATCGGCGAGCTGTCGGACGCGGGCCTGTCGGGTCTCGTGCTCGAGCTCGGAACGCACTACCACTACGTGCCCGCGGTCGTGGTCGAGGCGTCCCGAGAGCGGGGTCTCGCCCTGGTCGTGCTGCACCGCGAAGTGAAGTTCGTGACCCTCACCGAGGCCGTGCACAACCGCATCATCACGGGGCAGACCGACGCGCTGCGCGCTCGCGACGAGGTGCGCGAGCGCTTCACGGCTCTCGTGCTGCGCGGCTCGCCGGCCGACTTCATCGTGGATCAGCTCGCGCAGACGCTGAGCGCCCCCGTGATCCTCGAGAACCTCGCCTACGAGGTCGTCGCATCCGAGGTGCCGCTGGGGATGGAAGAGGAGCTCTTCACCGAGTGGGAGCTCCGCTCGCGCTCTGCCCATCGACGCGCAGAACAGCGACGAGAGCAGGGCGCGGCACCGGGCACGGAAGACTGGCTCATCGTCCCGGTCGAGGCACGAGGCATCCGCTGGGGGAATCTCATCGCGCTCCCCGGCCCGGAGCATCCCGCCGGACGCACCGCCGTGCTCGAACAGGGCGCCATCGCCCTGGCCGTCGGGCGCCTCGCCGACGGCGACTCGGACGAGTGGGCGAGCATCAGCCGGCGTCGGCTCGTCGACGGCCTCCTCTCCGGCAGGTTCGCCGGCGTCGGCGGGGCCGCCGCGCGCATCGAGGCGGCCGGACTGC
>NZ_RRYE01000192.1 GCF_004010105.1 Microbacterium sp. CPCC 204701 | reverse complement strand
CGGGCGAGATCGGCCGAGACGAGGGTCGACTCGAGGTCGGCCGGCTCGGTCTCGGTGAGGAAGCCGAGCTCGAACTGGTTCGGGGTGATGATGTCGGCCGCCGGCACGACGCGGTCCCGCAGCAGCACCGGGATCGCCGGGGCGACGAAGCACCCGGACTTCGCGTTGCCCATGACGGGGTCGCACGCGTACACCGAGTCGGGGTTCGCAGCCTTGACGCGAGCGACGGCATCCAGGATCACGTCGGCGATGCCCTCGCCGCCCTGATAGCCCGACAGCACCACGTCGATCTGCGGGAACACGCCGCGCTCCTCGATGCCGGCGATCACCTCACGCACGTCGTCGGGGCTGATCAGCGGGCCGCGCCACGCGCCGTAGCCGGTGTGGTTGGAGAAGTTCACCGTGTAGACAGGCAAGACCTCGACGCCGATGCGCTGCAGCGGGAACACGGCTGCCGAGTTGCCGACGTGGCCGTACGCCACCGCGGACTGGATCGAGAGGATCTTCACCCGCTCGATCATGCCACTTCCGCGGCCATCACCCGCCCCTGCACGGCGCGCACGGCGGCCGCGACGTCGCCGGCGAGCTGCTCCGCCCCGGCGGCGTCGAGGTCGTGGACCGTGAGTCGCAGCCGCTTCGAGGACGGCGCTTCGCCGAGCACGAACTCGTCGCCGGTGCGTGCCAGCCAACCGCGTCGCATCAGCTGGTCCGAGACGTCACGGGCCGCCACCGGCAGAGCGACCCACAGGTTCAGTCCGTCGCCGGCACGGGCGGGGATGCCGTGCGCGGTCAGCCTGCGGGCGAATGCGTCGTTGCGGTCGGCGTAGCGGGCGGCGGCCGCTTCGATCGCCTCCGTGACCTGCGGATCGGTGACGAGCGCCAGCGTGAGGCGCTGCAGCAGGTGGCTCACCCACGTCGTGCCGGGCGTCAGCCGCATCGCGAGACGGTCCGCCGTCTCGCGATCGGATGCCGTGACCGCCAGGCACATGTCGGGCCCCAGGAACTTCGACACCGACCGCACCAGCGCCCAGCGCCGATGGTCGGGACCGATGAGCGAGTGGAAGGGCTTGCGCGACAGCATCGAGAAATGGTCGTCCTCGATGACGAGGACGTAGGGGTGATCGCGGAGGGCTTCTCGCAGCTCCGCCGCGCGGCGCGCAGAGAGGCTCGCGCCGGTCGGGTTCTGCGCGCGCGGCGTGCACACCACTGCGCGGACGCCCTGCTCGAGCGCGGCACGCAGCCCTGCGACCGTCATCCCCTCGTCGTCGACCGCGACCGGCACCGGCCGGTATCCGCCGATGCGGGCGGTGTGGATGCTGGTGAGGAAGCACGGGTCTTCCAGGGCCACGGCGTCGTCGCGCGTGAGCGCCTGCGCGAGCAGCCGTTCGACCGCGTCCGCCGCGCCGCTGGTGACCGTCAGCCGCATCGACTCCGCCGGGGCGAGGCCCTCGCGCATCCACTCGCGCGCCCACCGCTCCAGCGCCGGATCGATCACCGGCTCGCCGTAGAGCACGGGGCGTCCCGCCATGCCCGCAAGCGCGCGCGACGGATCGGGGATGAGGTCGGGGTCGGGGTTCCCCGTTCCCACGTCGCGCAGGACGCTGTCGACCGCGAAGCCCTCTTGCGCGACCGGGGCGGGGTCGGCGACCCTCGTGCCGCCGCGGCCACGCGTGACGACCACACCCGCCTGGGTGAGTTGGCGGTACGCGGCGACCGCGGTGTTGCGGTTGACGCCGAGCCTCTCGGCGAGCGCGCGCACGGGCGGGAGGGCATCTCCGGGTCGCAGGCTGCCGCGCTCGACGAGGGCGCGAAGGCTCTCGGCGATCTCCGATGCGGAGCGGCCGCTGATCTCGAGGTCCATGTCACCGTCCATGCCCTGCCGATTGTAGGGCGGAGTCCATGCTATCTTTTGGCCTAGGTCAATACCCGCATTGTCCTGATTCGTCGCGCGTGGGTGTCACGCGCCCCAACGAAGGGATTCCACGTGAACACTGCCGACACGGGCACCGACCGCGTCAAGCGCGGCCTCGCCGAGATGCTGAAGGGCGGCGTCATCATGGACGTGGTCACGCCCGAGCAGGCCAGGATCGCCGAGGACGCCGGCGCCGTCGCCGTCATGGCGCTCGAGCGCGTGCCCGCTGACATCCGCGCCCAGGGCGGCGTGTCGCGCATGAGCGATCCCGACATGGTCGACGGCATCATCGACGCCGTGTCGATCCCCGTCATGGCCAAGGCGCGCATCGGCCATTTCGTCGAGGCGCAGGTGCTGCAGGAGCTCGGCGTCGACTACATCGACGAGTCGGAGGTGCTGTCGCCGGCCGACTACGTCAACCACATCGACAAGTGGAACTTCACCGTGCCGTTCGTGTGCGGGGCGACGAACCTGGGCGAGGCCCTGCGGCGCATCAACGAGGGCGCCGCGATGATCCGCTCCAAGGGCGAAGCAGGCACGGGCGACGTGTCGGAGGCGACCAAGCACATCCGCAAGATCACGAGCGAGATCAATGTGCTGCGGTCGATGACCAAGGACGAGCTGTACGTCGCGGCGAAGGAGCTCCAGGCTCCCTACGACCTCGTGGCCGAGATCGCCGAGACCGGCAAGCTCCCCGTCGTGCTCTTCGTCGCCGGCGGCGTCGCGACTCCGGCGGATGCCGCGATGATGATGCAGATGGGCGCCGACGGCGTGTTCGTCGGCTCCGGCATCTTCAAGTCGGGCAACCCCGCGCAGCGCGCCGCCGCCATCGTGAAGGCGACGACGTTCTACGACGATCCCAAGGTGATCGCCGACGTCTCGCGGGGTCTCGGCGAGGCGATGGTCGGCATCAACGTGACCGACCTGCCCGCTCCTCACCGCCTGGCCGAGCGGGGCTGGTGAGCACGAGCCCCCGCATCGGCGTCCTCGCGCTGCAGGGCGACGTCCGCGAGCACCTGCGCGTGCTCACGAACCTCGGCGCCACCGCGACCCCGGTGCGGCGACCGTCCGAGCTCTCCGACGTCGACGGGCTCGTCATCCCCGGGGGTGAGTCCAGCGTCATCGACAAGCTGTCGCGGGCCTTCGG
The DNA here is from genome assembly GCF_004010105.1 of Microbacterium sp. CPCC 204701. GTDB lineage: Bacteria > Actinomycetota > Actinomycetes > Actinomycetales > Microbacteriaceae > Microbacterium. Next base: position 2,684 of record NZ_RRYE01000192.1, on the reverse strand, counting down.
CATGCGCGAAACGCTTCGCGAGGCGATCGCCGCCGGACTGCCCGCGTACGGCACGTGCGCGGGGCTGATCCTGCTCGCCGACCGCATCGTCGACGGCATCCAAGGCCAGCAGACGTTCGGCGGCCTGGATGTCACGGTGCGCCGCAACGCGTTCGGCAGCCAGGTCGACTCGTTCGAAGTCGACCTCGAGGTGCCCGTGCTCGGGCCGCCGGCCGTGCACGCCGTCTTCATCCGGGCGCCCCTGGTCGAGCAGGCGGGGCCGGGCGTCGAGCCCCTGGCCACGCTCGACGACGGGAGCGTCGTCGCGGTGCGGCAAGGGAGCATCCTCGGCACGTCGTTCCATCCCGAGGTGACCGGCGACGCCCGCTTCCACGCGCTGTTCCTCGACATGGTGCGCGCCCGGATCCGGTGACCCGTCGGCGCGACGGTGGTTTCTGAGCCCTGGCGATCGACGACCGGCGGCGCGCCCACCCGAGGAGCGCCTCACGAAGGCGGCGCGAGCCCGTCGCGCGGCTGTCATCGCGCTTCGGCTTCGAGTTCGCCCTCCAGCAGCTCCGTCCGCACCCGCGGCCGTTCGCGCGGCGGGCGGAGTGTCGGGCTTAGAATGGTCCGTCGGGCGGGCGCGAAGCCGACGGGCGCAGGCCGTCGACTGCCCTGCCGCCGACGAGCGTGATTCAGGAGGACCATGTCCGGGCATTCCAAGTGGGCGACGACCAAGCACAAGAAGGCCGTGATCGATGCGCGCCGTGCGAAGTCGTGGGCCAAGCTCATCAAGAACATCGAGGTCGCTGCGAAACTCGGGGGCCCCGACCTCCAGGGCAATCCGACGCTCTTCGACGCGGTGCTCAAGGCGAAGAAGACGTCCGTCCCGAAAGACAACATCGACCGCGCGATCAAGCGCGGCGCCGGCATCGGCGGCGAGTCGGTCGAGTATTCGTCGATCATGTACGAGGGCTACGGCCCCAACGGCGTCGCCCTCATGATCGAGTGCCTCACCGACAACAAGAACCGCGCAGCCGCCGAGGTGCGCACCGCACTCACGCGCAACGGCGGCACGCTCGCCGATCCGGGCAGCGTCGCCTACAACTTCACCCGCAAGGGCGTCATCGTCGTAGGCGGCGAGGCCACCACGGAGGATGACGTGATGCTGGCGGTGCTCGAGGCGGGCGCGGAAGAGGTCGAGCCGCACGCGCAGGGCTTCGAGGTCATCACCGAGGCGTCCGACCTCGTGCCCGTCCGCACGGCGCTGCAGGACGCCGGAATCGACTACGAGTCGGCCGACGTCGAGTTCGTGCCCAACCTCAAGGTCGAGATCGACGCCGAGACGGCACGCAAGGTGTTCCGCATCATCGACGCCCTCGAAGACAGCGACGACGTGCAGAGCGTCTACAGCAACTTCGACCTCACTGCGGAGGTGCTGGCCGAGCTCGAGAACGACGAGGTCTGAGCGCCTCGGACGCCCCGAGCCGGGCGCGCCTGGCCGGGGCACACGTCGCCCTCGCCTAGCGTGGGGGAGTGGCTTCCGGAATCTCGCGCGCCTCGGTCCGCGTCCTGGGGATCGACCCCGGGCTCACGCGGTGCGGCGTCGGCATCGTCGATGTGGCGCCCGACCGTTCCGCCCGGCTCGTCCACGTCGGCGTCGTCCGCTCTGAACCGGATGCCCCGATCGAGACTCGGCTCGCGCTGATCGCGGCCGGGCTTCGCGCGGTGCTCGACGAGCATCGGCCCGACGTCGTCGCGGTCGAGCGGGTGTTCGCGCAGCACAACCGGCAGACCGTCATGGGCACGGCGCAGGCCAGCGGCATCGCTCTGCTCGTCGCCGGTGAGCGCGGACTCCCGGCAGCCACGCACACCCCGTCCGAAGTCAAGGCCGCTGTCACGGGGTACGGCAATGCCGACAAGCGCCAGGTGCAGACCATGGTGGCGCGTGTGCTGCGACTCGACGAGCTTCCGAAGCCCGCCGACGCGGCCGATGCGCTGGCGCTCGCTCTCTGCCACGCGTGGCGGGGCGCTTCTTCGGCTCCTGCCGCCGGCCCGCTCACTCCGGCGCAGCGCGCATGGGCCGACGCCGAGCGCCTGGCGCGACGGTGAAAGGTCGTGCGCGCGAGCCTCGCGTGTCGCTCGAACAAACGTCCGAACAGCCGCGTAGGCTCGGGCCATGATCTCCTCAGTTCGCGGCACGGTCGTGCACGTCGATGCCGATGCGGTCGTCGTCGAGGTGGGAGGGGTCGGGCTCCACGTGGCGGTCACCCCCCACGTGGCGCGCACGGCGCATGTCGGCAACGCCCTCATGCTCCACACCAGCCTCATCGTCCGTGAGGACGCCCTGTCGCTGTTCGGGTTCGAGACCCGCGAAGAGCTCACCGTCTTCACCCAGCTCCTCGGCGTGACCGGGGTGGGCCCGAAGTCGGCGCTGGGCGTGCTCGCGACGCTCACCGTCCCGCAGATCGCCGACGCCGTCGCAGCCGACGACGACGCCCCGTTCCGCCGAGTGTCGGGCATCGGGCCCAAGACGGCGAAGCTCATCGTGGTCCAGCTCGCGGGCAAGATCGCGGTATCGCGTCCCGCGGGCGCGGGGCGGACGGATGCCGCGGCCACCGCGGCCGTCCCGGCCCAGGTCGTGCAGGCGCTGGTCGGCCTCGGCTGGTCCGAGCGGACTGCCGCGGAGGCCGTCGAGGCCGTCG
>NZ_RRYE01000191.1 GCF_004010105.1 Microbacterium sp. CPCC 204701 | reverse complement strand
GGTCGCACACCTGCGCGGCGTGTGGATCGAGCCGAAGACTTTCGGGTTCGCGGTGCATACCCGCCTCGCCGATGACGCAGCGACGGACGAGGCCCACCGGCTCGTGGACGAGATCATCGCAGCCGCGGCGCCGCACTGGCGGCGCCGCACGGGTCACAACATCGTCGAGTTCGCGTTCCGGCACGAGGGCAAGGACTCCGCGATCGCCGAGCTGCGCGATCGCGTCGGTGCGACCGCCGTCCTCTTCGCCGGGGACGACGTCACCGACGAAGACGCGATGCGGAGTCTCGGCGACGCCGACCTCGGCGTGAGGGTCGGCGACGGGGCCACCGCTGCCGCCGTGCGGGTGCCCGACATCGTCGCGCTCGCCGAGCTGCTTTCGCTGCTCGCGGCCGAGCGGACCCGCGCCCGGGCGTGACCGTCACGCGGGCCGAGAGGACCATCGGTCGGGAATAGACTCTGTGCCATGCCCCAGCCCGAGAACTCCATAGACATCAAGCCTCGCAGCCGGGTCGTCACGGACGGCATCGAAGCGACCACATCACGCGGCATGCTCCGCGCGGTCGGCATGGGCGACGAGGACTGGGACAAGCCCCAGATCGGCATCGCGTCCAGCTGGAACGAGATCACCCCGTGCAATCTGAGCCTGGACCGGCTCGCGCAGGGCGCCAAGGAGGGCGTGCACGCCGGCGGCGGCTATCCGCTGCAGTTCGGCACGATCTCGGTCTCGGACGGCATCTCGATGGGCCACGAGGGCATGCACTTCTCGCTCGTCTCGCGGGAGGTCATCGCCGACTCCGTCGAAACCGTCGTCATGGCCGAGCGACTCGACGGCACGGTGCTCCTCGCGGGCTGCGACAAGTCGATCCCCGGGATGCTCATGGCATCCGCACGCCTCGACCTGTCGAGCGTCTTCCTCTACGCCGGATCGATCGCGCCGGGCTGGGTCAAGCTCAGCGACGGCACCGAGAAGGACGTCACGATCATCGACTCGTTCGAGGCCGTGGGGGCATGCCTGGCCGGCAAGATGAGCGAGGCGGACCTCAAGCGCATCGAGTGCGCGATCGCGCCGGGCGAGGGCGCCTGCGGCGGCATGTACACCGCCAACACCATGGCGTCGGTCGCCGAGGCACTCGGCCTCAGCCTCCCGGGATCGGCGGCGCCGCCGTCGGCCGACCGCCGCCGCGACTATTTCGCGCACCGTTCCGGCGAAGCCGTCGTCAACCTGCTGCGTCTCGGCATCACGACGCGCGACATCCTGACGAAGGAGGCGTTCGAGAACGCGATCGCCCTCGCGATGGCGCTCGGCGGCTCGACCAACGTCGTGCTGCACCTTCTCGCCATCGCCCGCGAGGCCGACATCGAGCTGAGCCTGCACGACTTCAACCGCATCGGCGACAGGGTGCCGCACGTGGCCGACATGAAGCCGTTCGGCAAGTACGTCATGAACGACGTCGACCGTCACGGCGGCATCCCGGTCATCATGAAGGCGATGCTCGACGAAGGCCTGCTCCACGGCGACGCGCTGACGGTGACCGGCAAGACGCTGGCCGAGAACCTCGCCGACCTCGATCCCGACCCCGTCGACGGCGACGTCATCCACCGCTTCGACGACCCGATCCACGCCACCGGCGGGATCACGGTCCTGCACGGCTCGCTCGCGCCCGAGGGTGCGGTCGTGAAGACCGCCGGCTTCGACGCCGCGGTGTTCGAAGGCCCCGCCCGCGTGTTCGAGCGCGAGCGTGCCGCGATGGACGCGCTCGAGGCGGGCGCCATCGACCCGGGCGATGTCATCGTGATCCGCTACGAAGGCCCCAAGGGCGGACCGGGCATGCGCGAGATGCTCGCCATCACCGCCGCCATCAAGGGCGCGGGCCTCGGAAAAGATGTACTACTCTTGACGGACGGACGATTCTCAGGCGGCACAACCGGCCTGTGCATCGGCCACATAGCACCCGAAGCGGTGGACGCAGGTCCCATCGCCTTCGTGCGCGATGGTGATCTGATACGGGTCGATATCGCGGCTCGCACTCTCGACCTACTCGTCGACGAGGCAGAGCTGAGCTCCCGCCGCTCTGGCTGGGAGCCACTTCCTCCGCGCTATACCCGTGGCGTCCTTGCCAAGTACTCCCGACTCGTGCGCTCCGCTGCCGAAGGCGCGACGACCGGCTGAACTCGGCTTCCCGACATCCCTTCGACCGATTTCGAGGATCTCACCATGCCCGCCGAAACCGCTGCCGCCGTTCCACGGCCACCCGCTCGCACCGCCGCCGTGCCCGTGCTCACGGGCGCAGAAGCGGTCGTCCGCTCGCTCGAGCTGCTCGGCGTCACCGACGTCTTCGGGCTGCCGGGCGGCGCCATCCTCCCGGTCTACGACCCGCTCATGGACGCGAGCGATCTGCGACACATCCTCGTGCGGCACGAGCAGGGCGCCGGTCACGCAGCCGAGGGCTATGCCGCGTCATCCAACAAGGTCGGCGTCGCGATCGCGACCTCGGGCCCTGGAGCGACGAATCTCGTGACCGCGATCGCCGACGCCTACATGGACTCGGTGCCGATCGTGTGCATCACCGGCCAGGTGTTCTCGACCCTGATGGGGACCGATGCCTTCCAGGAGGCCGACATCGTGGGCATCACGATGCCGATCACCAAGCATTCGTTCCTCGTGAAGGACGCTTCCGAGATCCCTGGGGCGATCGCCGCGGCATTCGAGATCGCCTCCACGGGCCGCCCCGGCCCCGTGCTCGTCGACATCACCAAGGACGCGCAGCAGGCCGAGGCGCCCTTCGTGTGGCCTCCCAGGATCGACCTGCCCGGGTACCGCCCCGTCACGAAGGCGCACGGCAAGCAGATCCAGGCGGCGGCGCAGCTGATCGCCGCGGCGAGGAAGCCGGTGCTGTACGTCGGAGGCGGCGTCGTGCGGGCCCAGGCGTCCGACGAGCTGCGCACGCTCGCCGAGACGACCGGCGCGCCCGTCGTGACGACGCTCATGGCACGCGGCGCCTTCCCCGACTCGCACCAGCAGCACCTCGGCATGCCCGGCATGCACGGCACCGTGCCCGCCGTTCTCGCGCTGCAGGAGGCGGATCTCATCGTCGCCCTCGGTGCGAGGTTCGACGACCGCGTGACGGGCAAGGCGGCGCTGTTCGCGCCGAATGCGCAGGTCGTGCACGTCGACATCGACCCGGCCGAGATCTCGAAGATCCGCGCCGCCGACGTGCCGATCGTAGGGGACCTCAAGGAGGTTCTCGTCGACCTCGACGTCGCCTATCGCGCCGTCAGCGGTGCGGCGGAGCCCGACATCACCGAGTGGTGGTCGTTCCTGGATGGTCTGCGCGACGAGTTCCCGCTCGGCTACTCGCAGCCCACCGACGGCCTGATGTCGCCGCAGTACGTGATCCAGCGCATCGGCGAGCTGACCGGACCCGAGGGCGTGTTCGCCGCGGGCGTCGGCCAGCACCAGATGTGGGCCGCGCAGTTCATCAAGTACGAGCGTCCGAACTCATGGCTGAACTCGGGCGGCGCGGGCACCATGGGCTACGCGGTGCCGGCCGCCATGGGCGCGAAGGTCGCCGAGCCCGAGCGGCACGTGTGGGCGATCGACGGCGACGGCTGCTTCCAGATGACCAATCAGGAGCTCGCGACCTGCGCGATCAACGACATCCCGATCAAGGTCGCGATCATCAACAACTCGTCGCTGGGCATGGTGCGCCAGTGGCAGACGCTGTTCTACGACGGCCGCTACTCCAACACCGACCTCAACACCGGTCACGACACCGTCCGCATCCCCGACTTCGTCAAGCTCGCCGAGGCGTACGGCTGTCTCGCGATCCGTGTCGAGAGGGAGGAGGACGTGGATGCCGCGATCAAGACCGCGCTCGAGACCAACGATCGTCCCGTCGTCATCGACTTCGTCGTGAGCGCCGACGCGATGGTGTGGCCGATGGTCCCGCAGGGCGTCAGCAACAGCTACGTCCAGTACGCGCGCGACCACGCGCCGGCGTTCGAGCAAGAAGACTGAGCGGGGAGGAAGAGAACATGTCGAGCCACGTGCTGAGCCTTCTCGTCGAGAACAAGCCCGGTCTGCTCACCCGCGTCGCGGGTCTTTTCGCCCGTCGCGGATTCAACATCGAGTCGCTCGCGGTGGGCGTCACCGAGGTGCCGGGGTTGTCGCGCATCACGGTCGTCGTCGATGTGGAGGGGCTTCCGCTGGAGCAGGTGACCAAGCAACTGAACAAGCTGGTCAACGTCATCAAGATCGTCGAGCTCGACCCCGCGGCATCGGTGCAGCGAGAGCACATGCTGATCAAGGTGCGCGCCGACAACCAGACGCGCTCGAACGTGCTGGAGGTCGTGAACCTGTTCCGTGCGCAGATCGTCGACTACGCCCCCGACGCGGTCGTGGTCGAGGTCACCGGCGACAAGGGCAAGATCGACGCGTTCCTGCGCGCCCTCGAGCCGTTCGGCGTCAAGGAGCTCGCGCAGTCGGGCCTGCTCGCGATCGGCCGCGGCGGCAAGAGCATCACCGAGCGGGTGCTGCGCGGCTGAGTCGCGGCATCCGTCCTTCCGAACCACAACATCAAGGAGAAACACGAAGATGGCTGAGATCTTCTACGACGCCGATGCCGACCTGAGCATCATCCAGGACCGAAAGGTCGCGATCGTCGGCTACGGCTCGCAGGGCCACGCACACGCCCAGAACCTGCGGGACTCGGGCGTCGAGGTCGTCATCGCGCTCAAGGACGGCTCCAAGTCGGCCGAGAAGGCGCAGGACGAGGGCTTCGAGGTCAAGTCGGTCGCCGACGCCGCCGAGTGGGCGGACCTCATCATGATCCTCGCGCCCGATCAGCACCAGCGGTCGATCTTCAGCGAGAGCATCAAGGACAAGCTCGCGCCGGGGAAGACCCTCGCGTTCGCGCACGGCTTCAACATCCGCTTCGGCTACATCCAGGCACCCGAGGGCGTCGACGTGATCCTCGTCGCCCCCAAGGCTCCCGGTCACACCGTGCGTCGCGAGTACGTCGCGGGTCGCGGCATCCCCGACATCATCGCGGTGGAGCAGGATGCCTCCGGCACGGCGTGGCAGACCGCGCTCTCGTACGCGAAGGCCATCGGCGGCACGCGTGCGGGCGTCATCAAGACGACGTTCACCGAAGAGACCGAGACCGACCTGTTCGGCGAGCAGACCGTGCTGTGCGGCGGCGTGTCGCAGCTGGTGCAGTACGGCTTCGAGACGCTGACCGAGGCGGGCTACCAGCCGCAGATCGCATACTTCGAGGTGCTGCACGAGCTCAAGCTCATCGTCGACCTGATGTGGGAGGGCGGCATCGCCAAGCAGCGCTGGTCGGTCTCCGACACCGCCGAGTACGGCGACTACGTCTCGGGCCCGCGCGTCATCGACCCGCACGTCAAGGAGAACATGCAGGCCGTGCTCGCCGACATCCAGTCCGGCGCGTTCGCGAAGCGCTTCATCGACGACCAGGACAACGGCGGGAAGGAGTTCCTCGAGCTGCGCGAGAAGGCCGCCCAGCACCCCATCGAGGCCGTCGGCAAGGATCTCCGCGCGCTGTTCGCATGGAAGCAGCAGGACGAGGACTACGTGGAGGGCTCGGCCGCGCGCTGACGCTGCCACACTGAACCCGCGCGCAACCGCGCGAGGCGTGTCGAGCCCGGTCCCCACGAGGGGCCGGGCTTGCGTCGTTGGTGCCAGTGGGGTCGGCCCGTCGCCGGGTCGGCGGTCTCACGCGGTACGGACCGGCGACGCGGTCGCGGCGAGCTCCGCGAGCCGCTGCCGCGCGGCGCC
>NZ_RRYE01000190.1 GCF_004010105.1 Microbacterium sp. CPCC 204701 | reverse complement strand
CGGGCGGCTTCCGACGGGCGCGCCGTGCCGAGCAGCATCCAGAGGAAGACGACGCCGCCGATCACGCCCATGACGATCGAGATCGGGAGTTCGAACGGGAAGCGCACGACGCGGCCGATGATGTCGCACAGCAGCACGATCGCGGCACCCAGCAGCGCGACCAGCGGAACGGTCCGGCGCATGTTGTCGCCGATGAGGCGGCTGACGATGTTCGGGGCGATGAGCCCGAGGAACGGCAGAGCACCCGTGATGACCATGAGGATGCCGGTGACGACCGCGATGATCGTCACGCCGAGGCCCATCACCGCCCGCGTGTCGAGCCCGAGCCCTCGCGCAGCACTGTCGCCGAGGCCCGCGACCGTGAAGCGGTCGGCGAAGATCCACGCGACGAGGGCGGCTGCGGCCGCGAGGAAGAGGATCTCGTAGCGTCCGCGGAGGATGCTCGAGAAGTCGCCGACACCCCAGCTGAGCAGTTCCTGCAGCATATCGGTGCGGTAGGCGATGAAGGTGGTGACGGCGGCGATCACGCCGCCGTAGAGGATGCCGACGATGGGCACGAGCACGCTCGAGCGCGACGGGATCCGGCGCGCCAGGGCGAGGAAGCCGAAGACGCCGACGAGCGCACCGAGAGCGGCGAAGATCGCCTTGCCCCAGATCGGCAGCCCCGGGACGGAAAGGAGTACCGCGAGCAGCGCCAGGCTCGCGGCATCCGTCGCCCCCGTCGTGCCGGGTTCGACGAATCTGTTCCGCACCAGCAGCTGCATGATGAGGCCGGTGATGGCGAAGGCGGCGCCCGCGAGCACCAGGGCCACGGTGCGGGGGATGCGGCTCGCGAACAGGATGAAGCCGTCGAGCTCGGCGACGCCGATGAACAGCGAGATCGTCGCGAGGGCAGCCACGGCGGCCACCCCCGCGACGATCCACGCGGTGGGCGAGAAGCGGGTCAGGGCTCCGCGCTCCTCTCGCGCGGGTCGCACGGCATCGCGGATCAGCCTGCGATGGCGTCGTGGACCGACGTCAGCACGTTCTCGATCGCGGTCAGGCCGTTGACCACGATGTACAGCTCGCCCGCCGGGAGGTACACGATGTGGTCGTCCTGTGCCGCGGTGGTCTGCGCGACGAGCTCGTTGCCGAGGGTCTCTTCGGCGCTCGAACCCTCGCCGACGGCCGCCCCGCGGTCGAACACGAAGATCCAGTCGGGGTTCGCCGCGAGGATGAACTCGTTCGTCACGGTGTCGCCGTGCGAAGATCCTTCCGCGCCGGGGAGCTCGGCTGCGGCCACCGCAGGCGCCCACCCCAGCTCGTCGAAGAAGTACCCGAAGCGCGAGCCTTCGCCGAACGCGCCGTACTCGCCGCCAGAGACGGCCAGGACGAGCGCCGTGCCCTCGGCCTCCGACCCGATGGTCGAGACGAGCTCGTCGATCCCGGCGGCGAGCGCCGCCACCTCGTCCTCCTTGCCGAAGATCTCGCCCAGCTGCGCGGCACGCTCCAGGCCCGCGCTCGGGTCGAACTTCCCGGCGTAGGCGCCGGTGAGGTCGATCGTGGTCGCGATCTCGGACAGCTCGTCGTACTGGCCGGTGCTGCGCGCGGCCGTGACGATGAGATCCGGCTCCAGCTCGGCGACCGCCTCGAAGTCGGGCTCGAACAGCGTGCCCACCTTGGGCAGGCCGGCGTACTCCGAGAGATAGCCGGGGAGGACGGCGTCGGGGATGCCGACCACGGCGTCGCCCGCGCCGATCGCGTCGAGCGTGTCGAGCGTGGCGATGTCGAACGTGATGACCGCGGTCGGGTTCGCCGCGACCTCGACGGACTCGCGAGCCACCTCGAGGTCCTCCTGGTACGACGACTCGCCGTCGTCCTCGACGAGGGTGAGCGTGGGTTTGGCGTTCTCGACGACGACGGTCGCAGCCGTGTCGGACTGGTCGGGGACCTCTCCCGAGGCGGCGGGCGATGCGCACGCGGTGAGAGCGAGCGCGGCGAGGCTCAGGGCGGCGGCAGCGGGCAAGAGCAGGCGAGTTCTCTTCGTCATGTAGGTAAGGCTACCCTAAGCCGGAGAACGGACGAGTCTGCTAGGGTGCGCCGACGGCTTCGCGCGCCGCCCCGCCAGGGCCTGTGGCCTCGGGGCGAGGTCGTTCCGGAACGGAGTTGGATCGGCATCCGCCCCTGCCGCGGGTCAGGACGCGTGCCGGACTTCGCAGTCGCTTCCGGGCGACAGGATCGCCTCGTGCCCGTCGTCGTACCGGACGACCAAGAGCGGGTTGTCGTCGCTCCCGCGCACCTCGATCACCTCTCCGGCACGCTCGGCCGCCCCCACGACGCGACCGTGGATGACTACGCGGTCGCCGACGCTTGCTCGCATGCGGACCACCTCCTGGCGCACACGATACGACGCGGTCGCCGCCAGGTACAGGGGGGCGCGTCGGCGTCAGAGCTGCGCGCCGTCGTCGTCGCGGTTGTCGAGGCCGACGTTGCGGCCGCGCCACGACTCGTAGGCCATGAGCCAGCCGATCGAGACCGCCCCCGCCAGCACCACGCCGAGCAGGACGTTGCTCCAGATGAGCCCGAAGACGATGCCGAGCGTGAAGATCAGCGCGGTGCCGAAGGCCCAGCCGGTGTGGCCGCGCGTCCAGCCCTTGCGAGTCGAGGTCATGGCGAAAGCCTAGGGCCGCGACGGCTCCGGTTTCGACAGCCGGTCCGAGTTCGGTATCGGTAGGTTGGAATCCCCGACCGCGACACCGAAACGGATGCCATGACCATCAACGTCAGCCCGCTCACGCTCGGAACCTCCATCCTCGGCCGCGACACCGCACCAGGCTCGCCCGAAGAGGAGGCGGCGGTCGCGATCGCGATCGACCTGCTCTCGAGCAGCCACCGCTTCGTCGACACGTCGAACGAATACGCGGCGGGGCGATCGGAGGCGGTGCTCGGCCGCGCCATCGCGCACCTCGGCGAGGATGCCGCGACGCGCGTGATCTCGAAGGTCGACTGCGAGCCCGGAACGGGGGTGTTCGATCGCGACCGGGTGCTGCGCTCGTTCGACGAGACGACGGCGCGGCTGGGGGTCGAGCGGCTGCCGCTGCTGCACCTGCACGACCCGTACACCGTGACCTTCGAGGAGGCGATGGCGCCGGGAGGGGCGGTCGAGGGCCTGATCGAGCTGCGCGAATCCGGCCGCGTCGACGCCATCGGCGTCGCGGCCGCGCCAGTGCCGCTCATGGCCCGCTACGTCGCCACCGGCGTGTTCGACGCGCTGCTCATCCACAACCGCTTCACGGTCGTGGATCAGTCGGCGGCACCCGTCTTCGCCGATGCGCAGGAGCGGGCCATGACCGTGTTCAACGCCGCGCCGTTCGGTTCCGGCATCCTCGCGACGGGTCCGCGTCCGGGGGCGATCTACGACTACCGTCCGGCGACGCCTGAGCTCATCGGCTGGGTGGAGCGCCTCGAGAGGGTGTGCGTCGCGCACGGGGTGTCACTCCCCGTCGTCGCCCTGCACTTCTCGCTGCGCTCACCACTCGTCGATTCCACGATCGTCGGGGTCGCGTCGCCCGGACGCCGCGCGCAGCTCGACGAGCTTGCCGCCACTCCCGTGCCCCACGAGCTGTGGAGCGAGGTCGAGGCGCTCGGCCCCGCCCCGTCACCGGTCGACGACAGCGCTCACGCCTGAGCCCGGACGCAACACGGCACGAGGCCGCGAGCGGTGCCCGGAAGCCCTGACGCCTACGCCTCCTGCGGGTCGATCGAGATCATCCAGTCGATGCCGAACTTGTCGGTCAGCATGCCGAACTTGCCGCCCCACGGCGGAGTGTCCAGCGGCATGACGACCGTGCCGCCGTCGGCGAGCGTGTCCCAGTAACCCTGCAGCGAGGGCTCGTCGTCGCCGCTGACCGAGACCGAGATCCCGGCCGGCTTCTCGTAGCCCATGCCGGTCGGTGTGTCGGCACCCATGAGCACGAACCCGTCGGGAGTCGTGAGCTGGGCGTGCATGACGAGGTCGTTCTCGGCAGGGTCCTGCACCATGCCCTCGTACTCGCCGAAGGTGTTGATGTCGAGCTCGCCTCCGAACACGCTCTGATAGAAGGTCATCGCGTCGCGGGCTTCGTTCTTGAACGAGAGATACGGGTTGAGGCTGGCCATGTCGAACTCCTGTGCGTCGTCGGTGGATGCCGCGCCCCGGCCGCGTGGCGTCTCTCAGTGTCGTCGGGGGTTCCGACATCGTCAAGGAGCGGCAGGCGAGCGGTTCGTGAACGATGTCGCTTGACGCGCCGTTTGCCGCTGCCGTATGGTCTTGAGGCTGTGCCGCCGGCGCAGCAGCACGCGAGCCGAGAAGGACGACGGATGACCGCGCAGCGCGAACTCCGCTTCGACACGGTCCTGGGCAACCAGCCCAGCGACCGCGACGAGTCGTCCCCTCCGGCGCAGGCCGTGTAGCAGCATCCGCTCTTTCACGCCCCGCACCGCACAGGTCCGGGGCGTTTCCCTTTCCGGGGACCCTCGTTCCTCTGGCCCGCCGCTCTCCGCGCGTCCCGGGCGCGCCGCACGACCGGCTTCTGCCGGCGGATCACAAGGAAAGGAATCATGGAGAGGCTCTCCGCACGGCTGCTCTCGTGGGCGAGCCTGATCGACGAGAAGACCGTCGACCAGGCGCGCACCTCGTCGCGCATGCCGTTCATCCACCCGCATCTGGCGCTCATGCCCGATGCGCATCTCGGCAAGGGCGCGACCGTAGGCTCGGTCATCCCGACCCTCGGTGCGATCATGCCCGCCGCAGTGGGCGTCGACATCGGATGCGGCATGATCGCCGTCCGCACGCAGTTCACCAAGGGCCAGCTGGTGACGCGCGACCTCGGCCTGCTCCGCGAGCAGATCGAGCGCGCGGTGCCGCTCTCGGCCGGACGCGACAACCGCAAGATCGTCGCCACCGCCGAGCGGCGTGTCGCCGAGCTCGAGGTGCTCGCCGAGAAGGCGGAGTTCGACCCGGCGACCTACGCGGGACATTGGCGCCTCCAGCTCGGGTCGCTCGGCTCGGGCAACCACTTCATCGAGGTGTCGGTGGACGAGCTCGACCGGGTGTGGATCTTCCTGCACTCCGGTTCGCGCGGCGTCGGCAACAAGATCGCGACGCATCACATCGCGGTCGCGCAGCGCCTCGCGAAGCAGTGGTGGATCGAGCTCCCCGACCCAGACCTCGCCTACCTCGTCGAGGGGACGGAGGAGTTCCGGCGCTACATCCGGGAGCTGCGGTGGGCGCAGCACTTCGCGCTCCTCAACCGCGAGGAGATGATGGACCGCGTCGCGCGGCAGCTGTCCGAGGTGATGGGAGACCCGGTCGTCGAGCACGAGCGGATCAACTGCCACCACAACTTCACCGAGTCGGAGAAGCACTTCGGCGCGCGGGTGTGGGTCTCGCGGAAGGGTGCCATCAAAGCGGATGCCGGTCGGCCCGGGGTGATCCCGGGATCCATGGGCACTGCATCCTACGTCGTGGAGGGGCTCGGCAACCCGCTGTCGCTGAACTCCTCGCCGCACGGCGCGGGGCGCGAGTTCTCCCGGTCGGCGGCACGGCGCACGTTCACCCATGAGCAGCTGCGGGAGGCGATGACGGGCATCGAGTTCCGCGACACCGACGCGTTCATCGACGAGATCCCGCAGGCATACAAGCCCATCGACAGGGTCATGGCCGACGCGGCAGACCTCGTCGCGGTGCGTCACACGCTGCGGCAGCTCGTGAACGTGAAGGGCGACTGACGGTCCCCATGCCCCTCCGGGCGCGCGGGCCCCGCCGCGACCGGGCCGGGTGCCGGGTCGCGGCGTCGTCGGCTCGTCGCCCGGTCAGCGGTCGCGGTGGTCTTCGGGGTGCAGGCGCGGACCGCG
>NZ_RRYE01000019.1 GCF_004010105.1 Microbacterium sp. CPCC 204701 | reverse complement strand
GGCTGCGACCCATTCCGAGGCTCCGGGGGCAGAGGTGAAGAGCACCGCGTCCACTTCGCCGTGCGCGGTGGCGGCTACCGAGCGCGAGACCACCGCTGGATCGGGCGGCGGTCCCCAGCGGTAGACAGTCAGGCTCACCACGTCCGCGCCTGCCCCCTGGAAGATCTCGTCCAGTCCGTCGGCGCCGGACCCGTGGTGCTGCACCGCGACACGCCGGCCGTGCAGGCCTTCGGCGAGCAGGTACTCGCCGAGCTCGGCCGACGTCTCGGATTCGGCCACCCAGTCCGCCGTGAGCCCCGCCTGCTGGATCGCCCCGCGAGCCTTCGGGCCGCGGGCGACGATCTGGGCCCGCGACAGGGCCGCGTGGAGGTCGTCCAGGAGTCCCGCCTCGTCGGCGGCCTCCATCCACCCGCGGAAGCCGACGCCCGTGGTGGCCACGACCACCTCTGGCGGGCGGGCGATGAGCTCACGCGTCGCGGCGACGAGCGCGTCGTCGTCGATGTGAGGCACGATCGTGAGCGCCGGGGCGTGGCGCACCTGTGCTCCGTGACGCTCGAGCGCCGCCGCCAGCTCGAGCGAGCGGCGGTCCACGGCGATGACGATGGTGCAGCCGTCGAGCGCCGCGGAGAGCTGCGCGCGCGGCGGATCCCCGGAATCGGCAGGACGGGAGGACTCGTTCACCGCAGCACGCCGCCGATCGGGGCGTCGGACGCGAGCAGATCGGGGAGGAGCATGCCCGCGCGCGCGACGTCGCCCACGACGATCACGGCGGGATTGCGCACCCCGATGCGGCCGGCTTCGAGCACCACGGCGGCCAGCGTCGTGCGCGTCGTGCGCTGGTCGGGGTGGTGGCCGCGCTCGACGATCGCCACAGGACGGTCGGCGGGCACGCCGGCGTGGAGCGCATCCGAGACGAGGCGGGGGAGCGCGCCGACCCCCATGAGCACGACGGTCGTGACGTCGGGATCGCCGAGAGCCGCCAGCGTGGCCGCCGTCAGCTCGGACTGTCCGTTCACGATGTGGACGGCCGACGCGACGCGGCGATGGGTCACCGGGATGCCGGCGGCCTCCGGCACCGCGACGGCGCTGGTGACCCCCGGCACGACGTCGACGGGGATGCCGGCCGCAGCGCACGCGACGACCTCCTCGCCGCCGCGGCCGAACACGAACGGATCGCCGCCCTTGAGACGGACGACGCGCTTGCCCCGGCGCGCGCGATCGACGAGCAGCGCATTGATCTCGTCCTGCGGCACCGGATGGTGTCCGGGCAGCTTGCCGACGTCGATCACCTCGACATCCGGTGAGAGGTGCGGGCGGATGTCGGGACCGAGGCGGTCCATCACCACCACGTCCGCGCGCATGAGCAGGCGCCAGGCGCGCAGGGTCATGAGGTCGACGGGACCGGGGCCGCCGCCCACGAGGTCGACACGGCCGGCGACGACCGCGCTCACGCGTCGACCTCCCATCGCACCAGAACGTGCCCGTCGTCTACCGTCACCGGCCACACGTGCAGCGACGCGGGCTCCTTGCCCTGCGTGTCGAGGCAGGCGCCCGTCCGCAGGTCGAACACCTGCTTGTACATCGGCGACGCCACGGTCGGCGCATCCTGCCTCGTCCCGACGATCCCTCGCGAGATGACGTTCGCGCGGCTGTACGGGTCGAAGTTCGACACGGCGTGCACCCGCCCCGTGTCGAGCAGGAAGAGCGCGATCTGCGTCCCGCCGAGGAGGGCGGCGCGGCCGCGCTCGACTTCCAGGTCGTTCAGGGCGCACACGCGCACCCAGCCGTCGGGGACGACGTACTCGGCCGTCTGCGGATCGGCGATCGTCATCGGCGCACCTCCAGGGTGGTTCCGGCGATGAGCACGCCCGACGCGGCGCGCTCCTCCTCGGTTGCGGGTCGGGGCTGCCCGCGCTCGGCGGTGTAGGCGAGCGAGGGATCGGGGGTCGTCGGGGCGTTGACGAACGACGCGAACCGGTGCAGCTTCTCGGGGTCCTCGAGGGTCGCCTTCCACTCGTCCTCGTAGGAGTCCAGGTGCGCCGCCATCGCGGCGTCGAGGTCGGCGCAGATGCCGAGGCCGTCGTCGAAGACGACGGCGCGGAGCCCGTCGATGCCGCCGTCCAGGTCTTCGAGCCACGGCGCCGTGCGCTGCAGCCGGTCGGCCGTGAAGATGTAGTACATCAGGAAGCGGTCGATGGCCGTCAGCAGCTCGTCGTCGCCGAGGCCCTCGGCCAGCAGCACCGCGTGCCGCGGCGTGAAGCCGCCGTTGCCCCCGACGTACAGGTTCCAGCCCGCCTCGGTCGCGATGACGCCGACATCCTTTCCGCGCGCCTCGGCGCACTCGCGGGCGCAGCCCGAGACGCCCAGCTTCAGCTTGTGGGGCGACCGCAGTCCTCGGTAGCGCAGCTCGAGGCGAACCGCCATGCCGACCGAGTCCTGCACGCCGTAGCGGCACCACGTCGACCCGACGCACGACTTCACGGTGCGCAGGGACTTGCCGTACGCGTGCCCCGACTCGAAGCCGGCGTCGACAAGGCGCTTCCAGATGGCGGGCAGCTGCTCGAGGCGCGCGCCGAACAGGTCGATCCGCTGGCCCCCGGTGATCTTCGTGTACAGGCCGAAGTCCTTCGCGACCTGGCCGATCACGAGCAGTCCCTCGGGAGTGATCTCGCCGCCGGGGATGCGCGGGACGACCGAATAGCTGCCGTCCTTCTGCAGGTTCGCCATCACGTGGTCGTTGGTGTCCTGCAGCGCGGCGTTCTCGCCGTCGAGCACATGGCCGCGCACCAGGGTCGAGAGGATGCTCGCGAGCGTGGGCTTGCAGATGTCGCACCCGCGGCCGGTGCCGAAGCGCCCGATCACCGCGCTGAAAGTGGTGAGCCCCGAGACCCGGACGGCGTCGAACAGCTGCCGTCGCGACATGTCGAAGTGCTCGCACAGCGCGTTGCTCAGGGACGCCCCCGACTTCGCGAGCTCGGTGCCCACGATTCTCTTCACCATCATCACGCACGAGCCGCAGGCCGCGCCGGCCTTGGTGCATGCCTTGATGCCGGCGACGTCGGTGCACCCCTCCTCGTGCACGGCGTCGCGGATCCTTCCGGCGGTGACGCTGTTGCACGAGCACACCAGGACATCGTCGGGTAGGTCGCCGGTCGGCGCCGCGACGCCGCCCTCGGGCATGAGGTATGCGGCCGGGTCGCCGCCGAGCGCGCCGCCGACGAGCGGGCGCAGCGATCCGTACGCCGACGCGTCGCCGATCAGGATGCCGCCGAGCAGCGTCGTGGCGTCGTCCGACAGCACGAGCTTCTTGTAGACGCCCGCGACCGGGTCGGCGTAGGTGACGTCGAGGGCACCGGGCGTCTCGGCGAACGCATCGCCGAAGCTCGCCACTGCGACGCCCGACAGCTTGAGCTTGGTCGACAGGTCGTAGCCGGGGAATGATGCCTCGCCCCCGAGCAGCCGAGTCGCCGCGACCTCCGCCATCGCATAGCCGGGCGCGACCAGACCCACGCACGTCCCGTCGTAGTTGGCGACCTCGCCGATCGCGAGGATCCGCGGATCCGACGTCTGGCAGCCCGAGTCGATCAGCACCCCGCCGCGCTCGTGCACGTCGAGCTCGGCGGACCGCGCGAGCTCGTCGCGCGGCCGCACGCCGACGGTGAAGACGACGACGTCGGTGCGCTCGTAGCCGCCGTCGCGGAACTCCAGCCCGGTCACCTGTCCGGTGCCGTCGGGGTCGAGCCGTGTCGTGACGGTCTCGGTCCTGACGTTGATGCCGCGCGACTCGATGAGGCGGCGCAAGGCATTCCCCGCGGGCAGGTCCAGCTGCGCCGACATGAGCCTGTCGGAGGACTGCACGACGGTGCAGTCCACGTCGAGGCCCCGGAGCGCCCCGGCCGCCTCGAGTCCCAGGAGCCCGCCGCCGATCACGGTGCCGGTGATCGGGCGGCCGAGTTCCGACGAGCGGCGGCGCACGAAGTCCCGGAGCTTCTCGACGTCGTCGAGCGTCCGGTACACGAAGCAGCCCTCGAGCCCGAAGCCGTCGACTGCGAGACGAGCGGCGTACGATCCGGTGGCGAGCACGAGGCGGTCGTACGCGACGCTGACGCCGCTCTTGGTCGTGACACGCCGCGCCGATCGGTCGATGCGCGTCACGGCGTCGCCCTGCAGGAACCGCACGCGGTCGTCCTCGAGCACGCCTCGCTCGAGGGTGAGGTCGTCGGGGGAGACCCCGCCGAAGTACCCGGTGAGTCCCACGCGGTCGTACGGATGCCGGTCCTCCTCGCCGATGAGCGTGACGCGCCACTGATCTCCGGCACGGCTCAGCAGGCTCTCGACGAAGCGATGTGCCACCATTCCCGCGCCCACGACCACGACGTGCGTGCCGAGGGCGGGGGTGATGCTCATGCCGTCACCGTACGCGGGGGATGTTGCCGGGGCATCAGCGCCGTGTTTCGGGCTGTTGACACTGCTCTGCCGGGTTTCGGCGCTGCCGCGGTGCGTCATGACTCCTCCTGATCCGCGAGAGGTCTCTCGGTGGGTGCGACGCTATGAGCGCGGTGTTTCACCCCCGCATCGCGTCCGGTTACCCCGAGCGAACGTTTCGCTCACACCGGGAGGGCCGTGGTTGTGAGGGACGGATGCCGGGGACTCGGGGCATCCGTCCCGTTAGGGTGATGCCAGGACAGGACGGGGGTCGGCGATGCAGACGTGGCCGGGATCGGCGTATCCGCTCGGAGCGACGTTCGACGGGAGCGGCACGAACTTCGCGCTGTTCAGTGAGGGCGCCGACCGCGTCGAGCTGTGCCTGTTCGGAGAACGCGGAGCGGAGACGCGTCTGGATCTCGCCGAGGTCGACGCGTACGTGTGGCACGTGTACCTGCCCGGCGTGCAGCCCGGTCAGCGCTACGGCTATCGCGTGCACGGCCCGTACGACCCGGCGAACGGGCAGAGGTTCAATCCCTCCAAGCTGCTGCTGGATCCGTACGCGAAGGCCGTGGAAGGCGCCGTGCAGTGGGGGCAGTCCGTCTACGGGTACGACTTCGGCGACCCGGACTCCCGCAACGACGATGACTCCGCCGCCGCCATGATGAAGGGCGTCGTGGTCAACCCGTACTTCGACTGGGCCGGCGACCGCCGCCTCGGCACCCCCTACTCCGAGACCCTCATCTACGAGGCTCACGTGCGCGGGCTCACGCAGCGGCATCCCGCGATTCCCGATGAGATGCGCGGCACCTACAGCGCCCTCGCGCATCCCGCGATCGTCGACCATCTCACCAAGCTCGGCGTGACCGCGATCGAGCTCATGCCCGTGCACCAGTTCGTCGACGACGCCGTCCTCCAGGAGAAGGGGCTGTCGAACTACTGGGGCTACAACACGGTCTCGTTCTTCGCCCCGCACAACCGGTACTCGGCTGCAGGCGACCGCGGACAGCAGGTGCAGGAGTTCAAGGGCATGGTGCGGGCTCTGCACGCGGCCGGCATCGAGGTCATCCTCGATGTGGTGTACAACCACACGGCCGAGGGCAACCACCTCGGCCCGACCCTGTCGATGCGCGGCATCGACAACGCCGCGTACTACAAGCTCGAAGTCGACGACAAGCGGTACTACACCGACTACACGGGCACCGGCAACAGCCTCAACGTCAGCAACCCGCACTCCCTGCAGCTGATCATGGACTCGCTGCGCTACTGGGTGCTCGACATGCACGTCGACGGATTTCGCTTCGACCTCGCATCCGCGCTCGCGCGCGAGTTCTACGACGTCGACCGGCTGTCGGCGTTCTTCGAGCTGGTGCAGCAGGACCCGGTGGTCTCGCAGGTCAAGCTCATCGCCGAGCCGTGGGACGTCGGCCCCGGCGGATACCAGGTCGGCAACTTCCCGCCGCAGTGGACGGAGTGGAACGGGCAGTACCGCGACACCGTGCGCGACTTCTGGCGCGGCGAGCCGCAGGCCCTCGGGGAGTTCGCATCCCGGCTCACGGGCTCGGCGGACCTCTACGAGCACTCGGGACGCCGGCCCGTGGCATCCGTCAATTTCGTCACCGCCCACGACGGGTTCACGCTGCGGGATCTGGTGTCGTACAGCCAGAAGCACAACGAGGCCAACGGCGAAGAGGGGCGCGACGGCGCCGACGACAACCGCTCGAGCAACTTCGGCGTCGAAGGGCCCACGGACGACTCGGCGGTGCTCACGCTGCGGGCGCGTCAGCAGCGCAACTTCATCGCGACGCTGCTGCTGTCGCAGGGCGTGCCGATGCTGCTGCACGGCGACGAGATCGGCCGGACGCAGCATGGCAACAACAACGGCTACGCGCAGGACAACGAGACGACCTGGATGGACTGGGATGCCGCGGACCGGCCGCTGCTCGAGTTCACGGCCGCGCTGGCCAGGCTCCGCCGCGACCACCCGACGTTCCGGCGCCGGCGGTTCTTCGACGGGAGGCCGGTGCGCCGCGACAGCGGCGCTCCGCTGCCTGACATCGCCTGGCTTCGTCCCGATGGCTCGCTCATGCAGCCCGAGGACTGGGATTCCGGCTTCGGCAGGGCGATCGGGGTGTTCCTCAACGGTGCCGGCATCCGAGAGCGCGACCGTCGCGGCGACGAGATCCGCGACCGCCACTTCATCGTGCTGTTCAACGCCGGCGACGACATCATCGACTTCCACATCCCGGAGGTCGAATCGAGCCCGGACTGGGAGGTCGTGATCGACACGGCGGGGGAGCGCGCCGACTCCCAGCTCGTGCGACCCGGCGACATGGTGAGACTCGCCGCGAAGTCTCTCCTCGTCCTCAGCGAGCACCCGCGCGTCGCACGGGAGATCGATCACTCGGTGGCGGCGTCGCTGGCCGCGCTGGCGACCGAGCCGGAGCCCGCGCACGCACCGCGAGCGGAGGCGCAGGGCCTGTAGCGGAGGCGGATCAATCGACGCCCAGCCAGGAGCGATCGGTCAGCACGATCGGCCCGGACTCCGTGATGGCGACGGTGTGCTCGGAGTGGGCCCCGCGCGAGCCGTCGGCCGAGCGCAGGGTCCAGCCGTCGGGGTCGGTCACCAGCTGGTCGGTCGTCTGGAGGAACCATGGCTCGAGCGCGATCACGAGTCCCGCCCGCAGCGGATACCCTCGCCCGGCCTTGCCGTCGTTCGGCACGTGCGGGTCGCCGTGCATGACGCGGCCGACGCCGTGGCCCCCGAAGTCGGTGTTGATGGAGTAGCCGGCGCCGTGGGCGATGGTGGCGATGGCGGCCGAGATGTCGCCGATGCGGTTGCCCGCCGTGGCCGCGGCGATCGCGGCGTCGAGCGCGCGCTCGGTGGTCTCGATGAGGGCGAGGTCCGCATCGCGCTGCGTGCCGACGACGAACGAGACGGCGGAGTCCGCGACCCACCCGTCGATCGAGGCCGCGAAGTCCAGCGAGACCAGGTCGCCGTCGCGCAGGGCGTAGTCGAACGGCAGCCCGTGCAGCACGGCGTCGTTGATCGACGTGCACAGGACCTTGCCGAACGGGCGGGCACCGAACGACGGGTGGTAGTCGATGTAGCACGACTCGGCGCCGGCGCGGCGGATGAGGTCGTGCGCGCGACGGTCGATGGCGAGAAGATTCGTGCCGACCCTGGTCTCGTCGCGCAGCGTCGCGAGCGTCTCGGCCACGAAACGCCCGGCGGGCTTCATCGCCTCGATCTCGGCAGGTGTGCGCAACTCGATCATGTGAAGGATTCCTCTCGTCCGGATCCATTCTGTCGGACCATCCGTCGCTCGGCTGTGAACATGCTCCGCGCCGCACGCGGAACCGGTCCGCGCACGGACGGCACGGCGTAGCATCGAAGGCATGTGGCTGCGTCGTGCGTTCTTCGGCTGGCTCCTCCCGGCCGCGTTCGTCCTGCCCCTGTGGCTCCTCGTCGGCTGGGCGATCTTCAATGCCGGCGGCTGGGCGTTCCTGTGGGTGCTCTTCCTCGCGATCCCGGGTGTGTTCCTGTGGCAGCTGCTGCTGACCCTGCTGGTACGCGCTCGCGGCACGGTGCGGGCGCATCGCGCGGTGTCGTGGTGGGACGTCCTCGGCTTCACGGTGTGGCACGTGCTCGTCATCTCGCTCGGATTCTTCGCCGAGGCGTGGTGGGCGCCGGTCATGGTGCTTGCGATCCTCGCCGGTGTGGGCCTGTTCTGGCTGGAGCTGTGGCAGCTGTGGAGCGAGGCCCGCCCCTCGCGCTTCGTACTGCAGTCGACGGACGGCGTCGCGTACATCCCGCCTCCGGCACAGAGCGGCCGGGCTGCCGACCAGGACGTCATCGTCGTCACCGAGAGGCACTCGCCGCCCGCGAGCTGACGCGTTTTGGCCGGGTGCGCCATCCATGGCAGAATGGGCGTTTGTGCCCTGACCGGTTCTGCCTCAGGGGAACCCGCTGTACGGCGTCACGCCGAAGGCCTTCGGCACACCATCCCTGAACACACATTCCCGCGGTCGACCTGTGGCGGCCGCAGAGAGAGACGATCATGCAGATCCTCGACGCCGTCGACGCGGCTTCGCTCCGCTCCGACATCCCCGACTTCGGTCCCGGTGACACCGTCAAGGTGCACGTCAACATCACCGAGGGCAACCGCTCGCGCATCCAGGTATTCCAGGGCGTCGTGCTGGGCCGCTCCGGCGACGGTGTGCGCGAGACCTTCACGGTCCGCAAGATCAGCTTCCAGGTCGGCGTCGAGCGCACCTTCCCGGTGCACTCGCCGGTGATCGACCACATCGAGGTCGTCACTCGCGGCGACGTGCGCCGTGCGAAGCTCTATTACCTGCGCAACCTCCGTGGCAAGAAGGCCAAGATCAAGGAGAAGCGCGACAGCTGACGCGCTCGCGCAGCCGTTCTCCCGAAGCCCCGGACCCCGACGGTCCGGGGCTTCGTCGTTCTCGGGACCGCCCGGAATGTGCGACCCTTGAAGACAGGTCCGCCGACCGCCGGCCGGCCCGCGAAGGATCCCGCATGACGACCGAGAAGTCGGCCCCCGCCGAGTCGGCGCCCGTTCCCCGGTCCGGGGGCGAGGCCACGATCCAGCCCCGCAAACGCGGGTGGGTGGTGTTCCTGCGCGATGTCATCGTCATCATCCTCATCGCGGTCGTCGTGTCGTTCCTCGTCAAGACGTTCCTGGTGCGCTCGTTCTACATCCCGTCGGGGTCGATGGAGGACACGCTCCTCATCGACGACCGCATCCTCGTCGACGAGATCACTCCCCGGTTCGGAGGCTACGAGCGCGGCGACATCGTCGTGTTCCAGGACCCGGGCGGGTGGCTTCCGCCGAGCACGGAGCCCGCGCGCCCGCCGATCGTGGAAGCGGGCGAGTGGGTGCTCTCGCTCGTCGGCCTCGCCGCTCCCGACAGCGACGATCACCTCGTCAAGCGCATCATCGGGCTGCCGGGCGACCATGTCGTCTGCTGCAACGCCGCCGGCCAGATCACGGTCAACGGCGTGCCCGTCGACGAGAGCGACTACATCGAGGTCCCGTCGGCCGATGCCGCGGCATCCGGCGCGCCCTTCGACGTCGTCGTGCCCGACGGCAGCCTCTGGGTGCTCGGCGACAACCGCTATC
This sequence comes from Microbacterium sp. CPCC 204701, assembly GCF_004010105.1. Taxonomy (GTDB): domain Bacteria; phylum Actinomycetota; class Actinomycetes; order Actinomycetales; family Microbacteriaceae; genus Microbacterium. The sequence continues at coordinate 13,947 of NZ_RRYE01000019.1, read as the reverse complement.
GCTCGAAGGACTCGCGGTACAACACCGACCAGCCGGGGAAGGGCTTCGTGCCACTCGACAACGTCGTCGGGCGCGCCTTCCTCGTCACATGGCCTCTCGACCGCTTCGGGATGCTCGACTTCCATCACGAGGTCTTCGGCAGCGTCCCCGCACCCGAGCCGCAGGACGCGTCGCCGTGACCGTCGCGGAGCCGAAGCTCACGCTCGAGCGTCGACTCCTGCGTGAGCACGCGCTCGTCATCGCGTGCGACGAGGTCGGGCGAGGAGCCCTCGCCGGGCCCGTGGCCGTCGGGGCGGCCGTCATCGACGCCCCGCGCTCGCGCAAGCGCGTCCCCGCCGGGCTGCGCGACTCCAAGCTCGTGCCCGAGCCCAAAAGGGCCGATGTCGCCTCGCGTGCGGCGTCCTGGGTCGCCGCGAGCGCCGTGGGATGGGCGAGCTCCGCCGAGATCGACGAGATCGGCATCATCCGCGCGCTCGGCCTGGCGTCACTGCGGGCGCTCGCCGATCTGCGGGCGCACGGCGTGATCCCCGAGGAGGCGATCGTCATCCTCGACGGCAACTACGACTACATCACGCCCGCCGGCGCTTGGGGGCTCAACGTCCGTCCGATCATCAAGGCCGATCGCGACTGCGCGTCGGCATCCGCGGCATCCGTCATCGCGAAGGTCGCGCGCGACCGGCTGATGACCGAGCTCCACGACGAGCTGCCCACCTACAACTGGGCGCGCAACAAGGGGTATGCGAGCCCCGACCACCGTGAGGCGATCCGCGAGCACGGCATCAGCCGGCACCACCGCGCGTCGTGGTCGATCGCCGACGCTCCGACGCTGTTCTGACGCGGCACGGGGACCCGAAGACGCGCTGGTCTCGGCATCCGCTCGCGCCCGTAGGATGGAAGCACCATGGACGACGACGTGTTCGAAGACTACGACCGTGAGCTCGAGCTCGCTCTGTACCGCGAGTACCGCGACGTCGTCTCGCAGTTCCAATACGTGATCGAGACCGAGCGCCGGTTCTACCTCGCCAACGAGGTGAACGTCGTGCGCCGCGACACCGAGCACGACTTCTACTTCGAGATCTCGATGTCCGACGTCTGGGTGTGGGACATCTACCGCGCCGACCGCTTCGTCAAGGCCGTGCGCGTGCTCACTTTCAAGGACGTCAACGTCGAAGAGCTCTCGCGCCGCGACTTCCACCTGCCCGAGGAGCTCTCGCTCGACACCTGAGCGAGCAGGCGCACTCGGCGCCTCCTCCACAGAACGGTCGTTCCGGCGTCGCCGACGCAGTTCTGAACGGATGCCGCGACCCGGCGTCCGCGCGCGTACGCTCGCGCGCGACGATGCCGGGATGGCAGACAAAGACGTGTTGGGGCGTGCGGGCGAGGATCGTGCGGCAAGGTACTTCGAGCGCCTCGGGTTCACGGTGCTCGCGCGCAACTGGCGATGCCGCGACGGTGAGATCGATCTGGTCGTCGCCGACTCGGCGTCGGTGGTCGTCGTCGAGGTCAAGACGAGGCGGGACGAGGCCTACGGGCATCCGTTCGAGGCGATCGACGCGCGCAAGCGCGCCCGGCTCTGGCGCCTCGCCGCGGCGTGGGCCGCCGGGCATCGCGAGCTCATACAGGGGAGGCGGCTGCGGATCGACGCCGTCGGCTTGACCGGACGAGATCCCGGCACCGCGCTTCTGGAGCACCTCGTCGACGTGGAGGTGCCGTGAGCGTCGCGCGCACGTGGGCGGTCGCCCTCGTCGGCGCCGAAGGCGAGTGCGTCGAGGTCGAGGCAGACCTGTCGAATCAGACTCCCGAGTTCCGCATCATCGGCCTGCCCGACAAGGCGCTCGCCGAGGCGGTGCAGCGGGTGCACAACGCGTGCGCCAACAGTTCGACGCCGCTGCCGCGCCGACGGCTCACTGTGAACCTCTCCCCGGCGAGCCTGCCGAAGCAGGGCTCGGGCTTCGACGTGGGCATCGCGATCGCGTCGCTGGCGACCGAATCCAGGATGGATGCCGCGTCCGTGGCGGGCACGGTGCACCTCGGCGAGCTCGGGCTCGACGGACGGCTGCGCCCGATCCCCGGCATCCTCCCCGCCGTCGTGGCGGCGCGTCGGGCGGGGCACCGCCGCGTGGTGGTGCCGCACGCCAACGGTCCGGAGGCGGCGCTCGTCGACGGGATCGAGGTGCTGGCCGCGGCCAATCTGGCGCAGGTCATCGCCTGGCACGGCGGCGACGTCGACGTCCCCGACGACGTGCCGGTCGCGCTGGCCGACGGAGAAGCGCCGCCCGCCGGAGCGCTCGATCTCTCCGATGTCATCGGTCAGCGAGAAGCCGTCGAAGCCCTCATCGTGGCTGCGGCCGGCGGACACCATCTGCTGATGTGCGGTCCTCCCGGTGCCGGCAAGACCATGCTGGCGAGCCGGCTGCCCGGCATCCTGCCGGCCCTCGACGATCAGGCGGCGCTGGTCAGTGCCTCGATCCGCAGCCTGTCGGGCGCGCGCGTGCTCGAGCTCTCGCGCACGCCCCCCTTCGAGGCGCCGCATCACAGCGCGAGCGTCGCGGCGCTGGTCGGCGGCGGATCGCGGGTCCTGCGGCCGGGGGCGATCGCGCGTGCGAGCGAGGGCGTGCTGTTCCTCGATGAGGCGGGGGAGTTCCAGGCGAGCGCGCTGGACGCGCTGCGTCAGCCGCTCGAGACGGGATCCATCACCATCCACCGCGCTGGGACGAGCGCGCAGTATCCGGCGCGATTCCAGCTGGTGCTCGCCACCAATCCGTGCCCGTGCGGCGACTACGGCATCCGGGGCGGCACGTGCACGTGCCCGCCCGCCGCGATCCGGCGTTACCTGGGGAGGCTCTCCGGTCCGCTGCTCGACCGCATGGACATCGAGCTCACGCTGTCGCGGGTCTCGGTCGCGCAGCGGGACTCGGTGCCCGTGACGACCACCGCGGTGGCACGCGAGCGGGTCGCCGAGGCACGCGCCTGCGCGGCTCGACGCCTGGAGGGCACGCCGTGGCACGTGAACGCCGATGTGCCGGGCACCTGGCTTCGAGAAGGGCCGTCGGCACCGACGCCGGTCGTGCGCCGGCCGCTCGACGCCGCTCTCCATCGCGGAGCCCTGACTCTCCGCGGCTACGACCGGGTCCTGCGCGTCCGCAACACTTGGTTTCATCTGATGTGAGGATGGACGCGATGACGGACTTCCTCGAGCAAGCTGAGCAACCCAGATGCCCTGCATGCGGCGTGCTCATGCGAGACGCTACCGGCGCCGCGACGTGCCCAGCGTGCGGCACGGTCACGCACTATGACACAGCCCAGCGCCCTCGAGGCGCTGACGACCTACCCGGCATCGCGGGCGGCTGACGTGCGACCAATTACACCGCGCACGCGGCCGGCCCAGAATCCAGCCGTCGGCCGCGACGCCTCGGCGAACGCGGCGCAGAGCTCGCGGACCGGGCACGCCGAGCACACCTTGGCGAGCGTACGTGCCTCGTCGGGCGTGATCCGGTCGGCGATGAACCCCGGATGTCCATCGCACGCGGGACGCACCTTCTCGAGCGCCGCAGAGAGCACGGCGTACTCGTCGGCTCCGCGCCGGAGCATCGCGATCGAGTCCCAGTCGACCGACCGCTCAGATTGAGCGGTCACGTCCTCCGCGTCGGCCGATGACGCATCGGGCACCGGTGCGGGGCGAGGCCTCGTGAGCGTCGCGGGCGGCTCCGGATCGGGGAGTCCTTGCTCGCGGGCGCGACGCCGGCGACGGTAGTACGCGACCGGTGCCGTCTTCAGCTTCTCGCGCCACCAAGTCAGCAGCACCTGCTCGTCGACGAGCCGAGCGCGCTGCCCGTTGCGTTCGCCCCACACCATCGGCATCCCGGCCGCAGCCCACCGGCGCACGATCGCCTCGGAGCTGCGCACGCGTGCCGCTGCCTCCTTGTAGTCCAGCCAGACCGCCTCCGCGACCTCGACCACGACGCCTCATCCCTGCCGCCAGCAGCCCCACCAGCATCACACGGGGGAGGGAGCGGCAGGCTGCCTCGCCATCTGCGGCGCGTCAGATGCAATCTCGTGTGCCGGTGAGGGGAGAACCCCCGTCGCATCCCGTACACGCCTAGGTGAGCCGCACATGCCCGGAGATGTCGGAACCCGCCGATACGATCAGGCACGTGGACCCGACGCTCGCTGCCCTCGCCGGCGCGGCGCTCGGCGCCATCGCAACAGCAACCGTGCCGTTCATGACCATCCACGCTCGCCGGCGCGACGAGGCTGAAGACCGGCGTCGCGCAGACACCGTCCAACTGCTCGACGCGTTGATCCGGCTTATCAAGGCGCGCAACATCGGCGACTGGCGGCTCTACTCGGCCACGCACTCCGAAGCCGCCATCGCGCTCCAGAAGCTGATCTTGAACGCCGAGCCCCGTGACGCGAAGTACCTGCAGCAGGTCGGCAACTTCGCGCTCGAGTCCATCGGTGACCAGCAGAATGTCGCGCTCGCGACCGTCGGTGTCGAAGCCCTCTCGCTGGTGCTCACCCGATGGTGCCACGGCGAGATCAAGGGCCGACGCATCGCCGACGCGTATGAGCCAGCGCTCGAGACACAGTTCGACCGCCACGAATCCCGCAGAAACAGGAACTAGGAGAACCGCCCGTGCTCTACTTCGTGAAGCCGTTCGGCCAGCTCAGCTGGACCGCGAACGTTGACCAGACCGTGCTCGACTTCGCTCGCGCCCATGGCAAGGACCTCGCGCAGCTGACCGACTGGTGGGAGCCCTCCGACCGCTCCGCGAATGAGGATGACGTACGAGTCGCCCTCCGTTACGGAATCGCAGCGACAGGCGGCATCATCCTCGACGGCATCCACGTGTACACGGTTCAGCGGCCAGGGACGCTGCGAATTCTGGCCGACGAGAACGCCGTCCGAACCGCCGCCTACAACGCAAGCCCCCAGGTGAAGATGGTCGACGAGTACCTCGAGCAGATGATGCCCGGCTGGAGGGAGCAGGGCAGAAAGACGGACGCCGGCGTTGCCGAATCGCTGAAGCGCTCAGTGCAGGAGGCGGAGGCCGACGCGGCAAAGGAACTCGCGGCACCCGTGCAGGATGAGCTCGTCAGCCATTGGGCGAAGCTCGGTGGGGCGCTCCCGGATCCGCTCTGACACCCACAGCGCGTCGCCGCCGCGTGGGACGACGCGTCGCACCAACCAGGTGAACCCGTCGTGCGCGGCCGCGGTGGAACGCGACACGTCCGCAGAGTCACAGCTCGGTGTCCTCGTCGGGCGCGTCCGGATGCGCCAGCGTCAGCCGAATTGATCGGGGCCGGTGCCGTTGAGGCGGCTGCTGCCACCGGATCCGAACACCTGGAGCGGCGGGCCAAGTCATGACTTGGGTGCTCTCGTACTGTGCCGTGTTCTGGTTGAGCAAGTACTCTCCGGATGCCTCGACCGGGAGCCAGGCCTTTACCGACTCGCCCGACTCGAGCTTCGCCACGCGAGCCGCGCGCGACGACCCATGTCCTCCGTCAGCGCGCACTCGCACGTTGAACGCCGGCCCATCCCCAATGTTCGTTACCTCGAAGGCCACGCGGGCGACTCCGTCCCGGATATACCAATCGCCCACGGGAAGCCCTCGGGTTTCGACGCGGAAGAACGGCTGAGGCCGCTCCATCCGGGCGACGGCCAATCCGATGAACGCAGCTACGAGCGCACCGACGATGGTCGCAATCAGGGTGGCGACGAACGCGTTCCAGTCAAATCCAGCCATCGCGTCGGCGATGCGGTCGAGCTGGCAGGCCACGGTGTTCGGTGCGCACTCCACATCCCGAACTCTACGGTCCGCGGGCAACCCGCTGGCGTACAGCGTCGACGAGCGACGCGTAGCGGAGGACCGGCGCAAGTTTCGGTGTCAACGTGGAACCGAGGCGCGTCGACCGGTAGACGACGGGGACACGTTTGGTGATCACAGCGGGTTCGCGTGTGCCCGGGGAGCGCCTCACGCGCGTGCGCGATGGGGGTCGAAACCCCGGGGAGAGAGGACCACGCCCCCGGAGCGTGGTCCGCCCCGGGCCGGTTCGTAGATTTCTGGCGGTGTGCAGGCTCGCTGCGGAGATCGAACGGCGCTTGCGGGCTCCGCTCCCTCGGGGTTGCTCAGCTCGCCGCGCGGTTGCGAGCGACTGGTGACTGCTGCCACGGTTGCGGTGTGAGACGACGGATGGATGAAGGTGGGCGAAGGCGGGCATCGTCGCACACATGGGTCAGCCGCGAGCCATGACGCCGGCGCAGACACCCGGCCTCGACGAGTTCAACAGGCACCTGGACGATCCGGGCCTGCTTGCGAGCATGACCTTCCTCCGAGGGCATCTGCTGCTCGAACAGGCGCTCACACGCATCTTGGAGTTGCGTGCGGTGGATGCGTCGGCCCTCCGACTCGATCGACAGACGTTCGCGTCGAAGCTCAACATCTGCCGAGCACTCGGGTTCGTGCCCGAAGATCTGGCCGGCGCGATAGGAGCGGTGAACCGGGAACGCAATCGACTTGCGCACCGGCTCGACGCGAAGGTCGACCGCGAGTCGTTGCAGGCGCTGGTGAACGGCCTCCCACGACGCATCCGAGTGTCGATCGATGCGGTGATCGCCGCGGCCCCTGACACAACTGACTACATGCGCGCGGCTGCTCACGGCGACCTCCGGGCGATGGGTCTGCCTGCGGTGGAGGCCGCGATCGATCTCTACATCTCGGGTGCCGCGATGAAGCTCACGATGCAGGCGCTATTTCTCGTGCTCGCCATGGGCTTGGGTCATGAGGTACTGCTGGCCGAGTATCGCAAGGAGCACGGCGACCGCATAATGGCCTTCGAACTCGCGTGTGCGATGCAGGACGACCCGCCGAGCGCCGACAAGATCGCGAGCATCCGCGAAAATCTCGGGCTGCCGCCCGAGCCGGATCCCCGCGACGCTCTGAGTGCACTCTTCGGTGGTTCCGAAACGTAGCCTTGCGGAGCCACGGCCGTGCCCTTCTGTGCCAGGCGTCAACGTTCCTCGATGGGCGCGCCGGTCACGGGGTCGAGGGTCGTGACGGGTGCGCCGGCGGCGCCGCGGAGAGCGGCCAGCCCGCCGGCGGGCAGTGGACCTGCCCAAGTCGGTGACTGCGGTTCCTCCGTACCGGTCCGCTGCGGTGAAGGCATCGACGGGTTCCGGTTGGCGACCCAAACGGGGCGGACGGCCAGCTCGGTCGTCCAGCTCAGCTTGGGCATGACGCCGAGGAGGTCGGCGGGTTCAATCGTGCGTTCGTAGATCGACAGCGTCCCGACGCTTGGCCAACGGAGTCTGTGGTACTCGACGTACAACTCAGCAGCGCGACGATCGACCCACCATGCCATACCGTCGGCGAACTCGGGTGTCGCGGCACGGAATGCCCGCACTGGCGATGAGGGCCGCGCAGACTCCAGAGGGCGGAAGTACGCGATGAAGCCGACGGCGTCGAACATGCGGCACCAGGCGCGCGCGTCTGCAGCGAGCAGCGGATGATGACCTCGCGTCCACCTGGTCGTGAGGGCCGCCGCTTTCAGCAGCTGATCTTCAGATGTCGCAAACAGCTCCCTCAAATCGTCGTCCGACCGTGGCCCGGCGCTGAACTCACGCAGCCACACGTCGAACGCGGCCCACTCGCACGCTCGTTCGGCGCGCGGGCGGCTGCTGGATACTCCGGCCACGCGCGTCACCACCAGACAGGCATAGGTTCGCCGAGGCCGCCGGCCGTGGGTGCGCGGTTGCCGCGGTGCTGGTTGCAGGAGGCGTGCGCGTGACGGAAGTTGTCGGGGTCCTCGGCGAGTTCGGGGAAGTCGGACACGGGGTGGTAGTGGTCGAGGTTGTGGGAGTCGGGCGTCGTGCCGGGTGCGGCGATGTAGTCGATGCGGTCGCCGCAGAGCCAGCAGGATGCGAGGTCGCGGGTGGTGGGGTCGCCGTCGAGTCGCAGCCCGTCCTGGAAGAACGCGTCGCGCAGCTCGTGCATGCGGCGAGTGTTGGTCCGTTGAACCATCAGATCTCCTGAGTGAGTGTGGCGGGGGCTCGCGTCACAGCTGGTGCTGCGCGACCGATGCGAGCCCCCGCGCGGTGGGGTCGACCTCGCTCAGCGTCGACGCCCGGGAGATGGACACGGTCGGCCCCAACCGGAAAGGAGCGGCGAGCGAGCAGCCGTGCCCGAGGGAGCATCTAGCGGCCGTCCCGCATCTTCGTGAGCTGGGCGACGAGGTCCTGCTCGAACGGGTCGGTGGCGACCGCGCCGCGTCGGATGCGAAGCGCGTGACGCTCTGCGAGCTTGGACGCGACCTCTTCGGGGGTGTTGAGGCGCAGACCGCCGCCGGCGAGCTTCAGCCAGTCGATGTGACCGTCGCGACGACCCTCGACGTAGTATGTCCCGTCGAGCGACCAGCCCGCGCCGTCAGCGAAGCACACGCTGTAGTCCACTGCGCTCGGGTCGCCGAGGATGGGTCGACGGTCCTCCTCCGCAGCCTCGCGCTGCTCATCCCGGGTGGGGCTGAGCTCGAAGACCTCTGACACGGTGATCCGGAACCGCACGAACGGGGCCAGGACCGCGATCGCGCCACGGACTCCGCGCCACGCGTCGACCGCTCCGGGGTCGTCGAGCATGATCACGTCGTCCGACGTCGTCTGGTACGTGAATCCGTACTCACCTGCGGCCCTCACGAGTGGTGCCGCCGCCTCGTCGAATATCGGCCGAAGCTGCTCGATCATCCCGTCCAGTCGAGGAACGATGTCAGCCGCGACTTCGCCGAGCAGCCGGCCGCGGAACTCGTCAAGGCCGGCACGGATGCCTCGGCGATCACGAGAGGGCACGTCCCCGTCGGTGTGGTTGCGGATCGCGAGGTCCGTCACAACGTCGCGCGCTTCGTCGTCGGATAGCTCGAGCAGCCGGGTGGGCTGTCGTTCGGCGTGCGACTTGGCAGCGTCGAGCAGCTCGATCGCGCGGCCGATGGAGGCGGGCGCCTCGAGGCCGACGCGCTCGCACGCACCCTTGAAGCGGTAGATCCCATCCCACGACGTCATCGCGCACCTCCGAACTCGCGGATCATGCCCTGCTCGAGCAGGTGTTCGATCTGCCGGGCCGGGATGGTCGGCGGCAGGATCGCGTTCCGGTTGAAGTGCGCCTGGCTGCGACCGACCCCCGCGACGACGACCGGCGCGATGACCTGGTAGCGGGTGTGGCCGTGGATGAAGGTGTTCACGCGTCGCCTCCGAACGCGAGCTCGTACAGCGCGTCATCGGCGAGCTGCACGGCCGTGGCCTCCGCGCCGGACGTGGTCGCGGTCCGGCCTTCCTCGGCCCCGAACGCGAGCTCGTACAGGGCATCCTCGGCCGCGCGCTGCGCGAAGAGCGGGGTCGGCGAGGCCTTGCGGCGACCGAGCTGGGCGTCCGCGGCGGCCAGGACCTGCGCGTCGCTGGCGTTGGCGGGGAGTCCGAGCCGCTCGGTGAAGTTCCGACGGGTGACGGTCTTGGGCATGGAAGCCTCCGGGTGTCGAATCGACTGCCGCGCCGGCCCCTGGCCTGTCGCGCGTTGCCCCCTGGGCTCCGTGACCGGTGACGCCGGCACCTGGCCCGTCACGTCTCCGTCCCGAGCCACTGTAGCGCCGACGCCGGACGTCGCCGCGTTAATGGCTCGGTCGGCGTGCCGAGATGCGGCCGAGCCGCGAGCAGCTCGTCGACGAGCAGCTCGACCCGCGCCCACACCAGCCGGCCCTCCTCATCGACGAGATGCGCGAGCGGCACCCGCACGGTGAAGTCGCTCGGATCCGCGAGCCGCTCCTGCAGGTACAGACCCAGCAGCATCCGGTTCGCCTCCTCGAGCGCCGCACGAGTCGCCGCGTGACCCGCCTGCTCCTCGCGCAGCGACCGCCGCCACCGCGCGCACTCGACCGCCAGCCGCTGCTCCCGCGTCCGCTCGACGCTCACGCGATCACCCCAGCACTGCCCGGTGTCACGGTCGGCCAATCGATCACATTCGCGCGCTCGTGAGAACCCCCGTTGTCATCAGCCCGTCCCGTCCCGTCCCGTCCCGTCCCGGTGTCACGCGTGACATCAGCCGTGACACCGGGAGCCAGATCGCAGTTCGCCGGGAGGCAGAGCGCGTGATCGCCAGCATGGTGAGCGCGCTGACGTCGCTTGCGGACCTTCGCTTGCTCAGCCGACTTCACGATGTGCGGGGGAGGCGCGTGCTCGTCGATCGCGAGAATGCGGTAGGTACCGCCCTCGACCGCGATGAGGCCTGCCGCGGCGAGCTCGGCGAGAGCGCGTGCCGGTTCGGGATGGTCGGAGGCCCGCCGAGCGTCGACGTGACGGATCACGCCATCGAGTCGACCGTTGCGACAGCAGAACTGGATCATCGCGAGGTAGTGCCACCTGCAGGCGAAGTCGAGGTCACCGAGCCTTGCGTCGTCGGTCCACGAATCGTCGAGTCGCGTCCACGTCATGCGGTCACCTGCTCTCCGGCCGTGTGCGCCTCAGCGACCCGCGTGTCAGCCGCGGCAGGGGCTACGACCCCACCGGGACCCGGAGCGCGCCTCAACGCGGCCCACGCGCGACGGTCGGAGGCCGACCCTGCGACGGTGCGCCAGCCGTTCAGCTTCGGAACCGGGAGGCGTAGCACGGCGGCCGCGCACGACGCACACGGCGGGTGTACGGTCGCGAACCCGTTCTGGCAAGCCCAGGCGAGTTGCGCCGCGCAGGCGTCGCAGAGTCCGAAGTCGAGCGCATGCTGCATGACGCGCGCCCACGTTCTCGCCTGCGATTCGGTCTCAGGTCGGTGGGACCTGTTAAAGTTCATCTCCACGATGTGCTCCTTCACATCGCGAGCCCTCAGACGCACGACCGCCGCCAGCAGCCGTTTGAGGGCTCGCCGCTTTCTCGGCGGGGCTCAGCCCTCAAGGTCGGACAGCTGGTCCGTGACGTCAGCGCGCCGGCGCAGCACGCGATCGGGCGCCGAGCTCGGGCGCAGGAGCAACGCGAGCCGGTCACGCTGCGCGGCGGTCAGCGGCGGAGCGGCCTCGACCACGCGGCGGATGTGCTCCTCAAGCTTCGCCTCGCGCAGGTTGAGCGTCGCCTCAATCAGCTCAGGGTCGTCGGCGGGACGGTGACGGGAGAGCGCGCTGACGCGGGCGCGCTGCTGGTAGATGGTCGAAGTGGCCACGGATGCCTCCACGGGCGCGGAACCTAGCCCCTCCTGCTGGGGTGGGGCTCAAGGATCCCGCTACGAAGCCGCGTGGACGGTGGCAAGAGGTACGACCTGACCTCTTGCTACGAACGTAGCATCGACCTCGACACAATCAGCCGATCGCCGCCCGGGTTCCACATCCCCAGCCGCTGCGCGTACGGGATGCCGTCGATGACCGCGCTGAGCCGGTCACCGCGGATCGTCAGCGGCTGGTCGCGATGCTCGGCCCGACACGCGCGACAGATCAGCGTGAACCGGTTCGAGGTGGGGTCGCCGGGCCGGTCCGCTGTCACGGACGCGTGCCGCAGCTCGCGCGACGATGGCAGCAGGAACCAGCGTCCATCGCGACGATCGAGGCGGGCGACGAGAACCGCGAACTCGTGGTCGTCACAGTCGACCTGCACCCTGTCCACCGGCCGGAAGTCGCGGTTCTCCTCGGGCTCGCTCATCCTGCCACCGCCTCGACCCGCTCGACACCGGCGGCCCACATTCCGTGCCCGAGCGCGTGCCATCCGACGGTGCGTAGGCCGACGCGTTCGAGCGCAGCGTCTGCGGCCGCGCGGGCGCCGACCACGTCGTCTGCCTCGACCGGAACAGCGAACAGCGGGCCCTGGTTGGGAGTGCGGACCTCGCACGACCAGCCATCCGCGCGGCGCACGAGGCCGACGATCACGCCCTCACCGTGCTCCTCCGGATCATCCTCCAGCAAGTCCTCTAGCGCCATGATGACTGGGCGGCAATCGTCCACCACATGCGCCTGTTCAGCGGCCGTGTGCGCCTCGGCAACGCGCATCCTGGCGTAAAGAGGGGGCGGAGCCTCGATCAGCCGCAGGACGTCGCTACGACGGAAACGACGCTCACCGCCGGGAGTGCGCCCCGCTGTGATCCAGCCCTTCGCCCCCCAATACCGCAGCGTCTGCGGATGCACATTCAGCAGCCGCGCCGCCTCGCCGATCCGGATCAGATCATCCAGCGCCCCGATCACCGCGCGCTCACCGTCTCGACGTCGTCGGAGAGCCACTCGATGCCGACCGTCTCGGGACGGAACGTGCGCGTGCCCCGACCCGGCGGATAGAGAACCACGCGCATCAGCGCTGCGATCGCCGCTCGGCGGCGAGATAGCGGCAGGCCACGCCAGACCCCTGCGACATCCGCAGCCTCGACCAGGTCGCCGAGCACATCGACGCGTCCCGCGTCAGCGAGCGAGCGTTCAACCTCAGCCAGCCGGGTTCGAATACGCTCCGTCGCCACGCGGAGCTGGGCACTCGTCAACGCGCCATCCGCGAACTCCACCGCGAGCGCCTCGAGCCGTTCGCGCAGCCCGGTCGCGGTCATCTGCAGCTCCTCGCTGTCGACCTCCGGACGCCGCATGAGCAGCGTCCGGGCATCCGGCTTTGATAGCCGCGCGATCGCGACGGCCTCGACGTACTCCTCGACCGGGTCCGCCATCCGTGCGATGTGACCTAGCGAGCCAGAGCATCGATACGCACGTATGCCGCGCCGAGCGTTGCCGCCAGCGTGCACGGTCGCGTCGCAACCCGCGACCCCACAGACAGCGATCCCGGTGAGCAGATGGGTCGCGGCGCGTCCACCGGTTCGGCGCGCCGCATTGCTCAGCACGGCGCGCGCCGCCTCGAAAGTCGCCTCGTCGACGAGAGCGGGCCACTCCGCGGGCGCCGGAAGAATCTCGCCCCGGTATCGCACACGCCCCATGTACCGGGGATTGAGCAGCACCGCACGCACCGCATCGGCCCGCCACGGCGAAGGCTCCCCAGCGTGCCCGGAGCGAGCCTGCCGCGACTGGCCCGTCGTGAACCCGGCCTCGTTCCAGCGCCGCGCGATCGCGGCGAGCGGAGTGCCCAGCAACACCTCCCGGTAGCCGTCGCGGACCGCGGCCGCTTCCGACTCGCGCACCGTGAGGCCGTCCGACTCGAACCCGAACGGCCGACGCCCGCCAACCCACCGCCCAGCCCGGGCCCGCTGCTCGTTCGCTCGAGCCTGGCGCTCACCCTTGCGCCGCGCTTCGAAGCGCGCCATGGCTGTGAGGACCGAAGCCTGCATCTCGCCCGACGCGCTTGTCAGGTCGAGCTCTCCCTCGAGCGTCGTCACCGCGATCCCCGCGTCGATCAGCGTCGTCAGGTCGCGCTGCGTGCGCAGCAGCCGATCAAGGTTCGTCGCCACGACGACGTCGAAGGAGTCCGCCGCGGCGAGCATCCGCGCCCACGCCGTCTGCGGGCCACGCGCCTTCGATGCGCTCGTATCGTTGTCGAGAAGCTCGGGCCCTGCCTGCCAGCCGCGAGCGGCGATGAGCGAACGGCAACGATCGAGCTGGCGGTCGATACCCTCAGCGGCATCGACCGACTGGCGCGCGTAGATCGCCGCCCTCATGGTCGAGGGACCGCTCCGTGAGCTTGATGTGCTTGCCATGCCAGTAACGCTAATTCATAGTGCTGCGGGTGGCGTGGTCGCTCGCTGACCTCGACGGTCGCTCCCAGCTCGGCGCGGACCACATCGGACGAGCGCTCTACCTCAAGAAGGGAATCGCGCTGTGATCGAGTTCGACCTCTCGCCGGGGGCTGCCCGGGCTGCGCTCGGAGGGTTCGCGCCGTCGCGCGACGACGACCCCGCGGTCGCGGACCGCTTCGCGACGGTGGTGTGGTCGCACCTCGTCGAGCCCGGTGACTCGGTGGCCGGGCGGGTCGTGGCCGCCGACGGCGCCGCAGGCGGCCTCGCTGCC
>NZ_RRYE01000189.1 GCF_004010105.1 Microbacterium sp. CPCC 204701 | reverse complement strand
CCGCGGGGTCGATGGTCTGCTGGCCGGGCACCGCCGCCTCGGAGGCCAGCGCCTCGGGGTCCGGATCCGAGCCGGACTCGCCCGGCGCGGCGCACCCGGCGAGCATCGCCACGACGATCGCGGCGAGCCCGACCGCGCCGATCCGCTGCAGGAGCGAGCTCATCGCGCGGGATCCGGTTCGGTGACCCGGCTACGCCCGACGGCCAGCCAGAGACCCGTGACGGCCAGCCAGACCGGCATGAAGACGCCGGGCAGCCCGGGCACGCCGCTGACGACGATCGCGCCGAGGGTGAGGATGCCGAACAGACCGGAGAACCCGCCCAGGATGCGTGAGACGCTGCGCTCGCGGAAGGCCATCCAGGCGAGGGCGAGGGCGCTGGCCACCAACCCGGTCCATCCGATATAGGCGCCGAAGTCGGTGAGCATGTAGTAGACGAACAGCCCCTCCTCGTCGTACATCCCGGCCTCCGGCCCGAGGTAGTTGGCGAGCGCTCCGCGCCACCCGTAGCCGAGCGTGATGACTCCGGTCGCAGCGATGAGCCCGCCGCTGACCACACGGGCAGCGGTCGAGCGCGTGAATCGTGCATCGGCGTGACGGCGCCACGCCGCCGCGAAGACGATGAGGCAGAGGATCGCCACGAGGCCCGCGGTGAAGCCGATGCGACCGAGAAGCGGGTCGAGTCCGATCATGTCTGCGGATGTGACGGCGTAGGCCTCGCCGTTGGCGACCGCCTCGATCTCGCCGGCGGGTCGCAGGTCGGTGGCGACGGTGCCGACCGTGCCGGCGATGCCGGCGACGACCGCCCAGAGGGGCCAGGCGGCGAAGCGAGTGCGCCCGCTCTTCGGGGGCGCGCCGGCCCCCGGCTGTGCAAGATCGGATGTCGAAGACATGAGAGATGGCTTTCGTGTCGAAGGGCGTGGCCCGGCCACGCGACCGCTGTCTGCGGCATGCCCTCAGCCTCGATGGCCTGGCACCCCGGGCATCAGGTGCGGTTGTCCTCGATCGATCGGGGACGCCGGCCGGGACGCGGCCGGGACGCGCCTGGGACGCAGGCGGACCCCGCGACCGTGTCGCATGGCCGGTCGGCGTCAGCGGCTCAGGCCGTCGCTGCCGACCTCGCCGCTCACGCGTGTTCCGTAGCCTGCTTCGCGCGCCATGACGATCAGCGCGCTGCGGTCGGGCGCGCCCAGCTTCGTGATGATGCTGTACACGTAGTTGCGCACCGTCTTGCTCGTCAGCACCAGCGTGCGCGCGATGGACCCGTTGTCGAGTCCCCGCGCGACCAGATCCAGCACTTCGGCCTCACGATCGGTGAGCTCGGGGAACCGCCGGGGCCCGGCATCCGTCATGGCCCCGCTGAAGTAGGCGACCGCGCGGGCCGCCACGTCCGAGCCGAACAGCACCTGCCCGTCCGCGACGGCATGGATCGCCCGCTCGACCTCGAGCGGTGTCGCCACCTTCAGCAGATACCCCCTGGCTCCGGCGCGCATCGCGGCGAAGAGCGACCGGTCGTCGCCGAGCATGGTGAGCACGAGCACGGCGGTCGCCGGTCGCCGCTGCACGACGAGCCGGGTCGCGTCGATGCCCGACTCGGCGCCGAGGTCGAGGTCCATCAGCACGACGTCGGGCGCGTGATCGTCCACGAGCGTGAGCGTCTCGTCGACAGTGGCGGCGTCGCCCACGACCGTGACCCCGTCGAGCGTGTCGAGCAGCGACATGATGCCGCGGCGGAACAGCGGGTGGTCGTCGACCACCGCGACCCTTATCGCGCTGTCGTTTCGCATCACGGCTCCTTCCGCGGCGCGGCATCAGCCGCGCCGCGTGAGTTCATTGTGCCCGGCGGCAGGGGGATGCTCGCGCGAAGCCTCGTGCCGCCCGACGTGCTCGAGACCGTGACATCTCCGCCATGCGCCCCTGCCCGCTCACGCATCGAGGTCATCCCGATTCCCGAGCGTGCGCCGGGAGGGATGCCTCGACCGTCGTCCGTGATCTCCACGACGGCCTGCGCCGCCGACGCCTGGACCGCGATCGTCACGGTCTTCGCGTGCGCGTGGCGGGCCGCGTTGGCGAGGGCCTCTGCAGCGATGAAGTACAGCGTCTGGGCGACCTCGGCGGAGAGGTGGGATGCGCCCTCCGCGATGACGCGGACCCGCAGCGAAGGCGAGTCGAAGCGACGGGAGAGCGCAGTGAACGCCTCGGCCAGCTGGTCGCCGTCGAGCGGGCGCGGCGCAACCGCGTTGGCGAGATCGCGCACGTCGCGGACCCCGCGGTGGACGTCGTGCGACAGTTCCGCGAGCAGCTGCCCAGCGCGCTCCGGGTGTCCTGGAGCGAGGTTCTGCGCGGCTGCGAGGCTGAATCCGATCCCGGCGAGAGCCGGGCCCAGTCCGTCGTGCAGCTCCCGCCGGATGCTGCGTCGCTCGTCGGCCCGGCGCGCGACGAGCTCGCCGCGCGCATGATCGAGCACGTCATATGCCTCGGCGAGGCGCACGACGGTGGTGACCAGTCCCGCGACGTCGGCGAGCACGACGAGCGTGCGGCGGTCGAGTCGCTGACTTGC
Source organism: Microbacterium sp. CPCC 204701 (assembly GCF_004010105.1). Classification (GTDB taxonomy): domain Bacteria; phylum Actinomycetota; class Actinomycetes; order Actinomycetales; family Microbacteriaceae; genus Microbacterium. The sequence continues at coordinate 3,324 of NZ_RRYE01000189.1, read as the reverse complement.
AATCGGCTGCACGAGCAGCTCGCCGACGATCTCCTCACCGGCTGTCAGCGGCACACGGCTGATCGCGGCCTCCGTCTCGCGTCCCGCCTCCGCAGCCACGGAGCCGGCGCGGATCGCGACCCAGCCCAGGCGCAGCACCGCACGGAGAGTGTGCGCCAGATCGTTCAGTCCTTCGGCTCCCGGGTGGAGTTCGCCGATCCGCTCGCCCAGGCGTGCCAGCAGGTGCGCCGGATCGGCGCCCTCGCCGTAGATCAACCGATCGATGCGGCGCTGCAGCCATCCCCGCAGGGGCAGGATCGCGACGGCGATCAGGACCGGGAGCATCAGAGACAGCCCGGCGACCGGCGCGAGCGTGACGGGCAGCACGGTGACCGCGACGAGGTACGCGGCGACGCCGCTGAACGTCAGCAGCGCCCACAGCAGCAGGCGGCTCACCACGAGCTCGACGCCCCAGAGCCTCTGCCCGAGCACCACCACGAGGATGGCTGCCGGGTAGAGGATCTGCCCGAGCACCGGGGCCGCAAGGCCGAACTCCACCGTCCACCGCGGCAGGCGCAGTCCTTCGGGCAGCACGAGCGCGAGGTACGACAGCGTGAGGAAGGAGTGCCCGAGCGTGAGCCACGCGAGGCCCGCGCGGGCGCGGCCACGCGCACGCCACCACCGCGCGACGAGGATTCCGCACGAGACGAACGAGATGGCGACCGCCAGGAACGACGGTGCGGTGTAGAGCGATGGCAGAACGGCCTGGTATGAAGCGACGTCGATCGCGAGCGGATTGCGCGGTGTCGCCACGCTCTGCTGGGTCAGGCTCACGAAGAACGCCGCGCCGGCTGTCACAGCGCAGAGCAGCACGATCCCGCGCTGCCATCGCGGAATGCGACGACGCGTCACGAGGATCGGCAGCGCCGCGGTCATGAACGTGCCGGGCACGTAGCCCCACCCCGCGGCGAACGCGAGCAGGCCCCACAGCGGCAGGCCGGGCGTCTGCGCGCCGAGCAGCCCGTACTGCACGCCGAAGGCGGTGATGCTGGATCCGACAGCGTGGATCGCGATGATGACACCGACCGCATGGGGACGCCGCGCGAGGATCAGTGCGCTGACCGGTCCGTAGATCAGCGCGACCGTCACACCGATGTCGGCGAAGCGCGAGCGCATCTCGAGCGGCGCCTGCGAAAGGAACACTCCGGGAAGCGGCTCGGCGGGCAGATGCGCCGTCCACGCGATCGCGAGCGAGGCCAGTGCCAGCGCCCACGACACCGCCCATACCGTGCCGGCGATCGCGCGGCGGGATGCGGCATCCGTCGACGTCTCTCGCGATCGGCGGGTCGTGGGGTCGCGCACCATCGCGGGCAGGCGAGCGGTCATCGCGGGATCACCGCCTCGACAGCGCCATCGTGCGTCGTCTGCCACGCGGCCCCGAGCTCACCGGCACGATGTCGCAGGGACTCGCGCACCGGGTGCGCTGCCTGATCATCGTGGAGACGAACCCGAATGCGCACGCTTTCGTCGCTGGTGACGACGGATGCCTCGACCGCCGCGATCGCATCCAATCGGCGCGCCTGCGCCACGGCCTCGGCGACGAACAGGTACACGCCCAGCTGCAGCGGGGAGTCGAGCACATCGGCGCCGTGGGCCGAGGTCGTCACCCTGATGCCGTCACGCGAGGCCGTCGCCGCGAGCTCGGCGAGCGCACCTTCGAGGTCGCCTTGGTCGAGCGCGGTCGGCAGCAGCGTGCGCGCGAGTCGCCGGACGTCCGCGGCGCACGCTGTCGTCTCGTCGCGCAAGTCGGCGATCATGGCGGGAGCGCGCTGGTCCCCGGTCGTCAACAGTGTCTCGGCGGCCGCGATCCCGAATCCGATACCGGCGAGCGTCGGTGCGAGCTGGTCGTGCAGCTCGGCGTGCAGCAGTCGCCGCTCTTCGTGGCGCACCTCGAGGGTGCGGCGACGCGTCGACGCCACCTCCTCGTTCACCGTCGCAAGCATCACCGCGCCCGCGATCAGACCGGCCGTCTGCTCGAGCACCGGCAGCACCGTCGTGTCGATGTGCCGCCCAGGCAGGTCGGTCACCGTGATCCGCCCGATCGGCTGACCGCCCGCGACCAGCGTCACCGCGCCCGACTCGGAGGCCGCGGCACCGACCCGGACGGGACCCGGCGCCGACACCAGGAGGATCTCGACGGAGGACAGGCGGAATGTCTCGCGCAACGACGAAGCGATGGCCCGTACGCCGTCGGCGTCGTCTTCGGGTACGGGATCTCCGACCTGCGATGCGAGGCGGCGGAGCATGGCGCGCGCGTCGGGTACGACGTCGGCGAACAGCCGATCGTGGTGCGAACTCAGCCGACGGATCGTCCCGCCGAGCACGAGCGCGAGGACGGCGGCCGCGACCGCCCCGCCGATCGCAGCGTCGACGCCGGCGAAGAGCGTGAGGGCCGTGACCGCGAGGTACGCGCTGACTCCGAAGGCGAGCGCCTGCACCGTCGCGATGCCGTCGATCATGCGGCGGCTCATGGCGATGCCGTCCCGCACCACGATGGCGGCGAGGATGCCGACGGGCAGGAGTGCCTGCGAGAGCACGAAGAGGCCGTCGAGCATCAATGCCGCCGGCACGGGCAGCGGAGCGATCAAGCGCGCGTAGCTGACGATGAGGAGGATCGCCCCCGCGAGGAACCAGGTGAGCGCTGCCCGCTCGCGCTCGGTTCCCTCACGCCAGCGGCGCACGAGCACCAGCCCGCCCACGAAGAAGCTCACGAGCGCCCAGACGAGCGGGGCGATGACGAGCAGCCTGGGCCTGAAACCGGCGAGCTCGATCAGCGAGAGCAGGAGGCTCAAGGTGGGAGCTCCGAGCGCGACGGCGATGGCGGCACGCCGAGGGTGCCCTTCGCGCCGCGCTACGAGCCAGGGCAGCAGCGCGATGGCCGCCACCTCGGTGACCCGCGCAGCGTGCATGAGCACGGCCCGCGCGGGCGGCATGGCAGGTGCCGCAGGCATGAGGGAGTTCAGCACAGCGGCGAGCGCCAGCCACCCGCTCGTGATGGCCAGCGCGCCCAGGACCGCCGCGAGGTCGCGGCGCCGGAACGAGTACGCGACGACCGCGACCGGCGCGTACACGACAGCCGTGATGAGGAGCCGCGTCGTCGACGAGGGATCGCTCCCGCTGATCACAGCGATGAGCAGTGCGGCGACGGCGGGGACCACCCCCAGGATCGCGATCGCGAGCCCGCCGGCTGCGGGTCCCGACGCCCGGCGCGCGCGGGTCATGACCGGCCGCGCCGCGGACGCGAGCGCATGCTCGGACGGACCGTCCGTCGGCGGGGTCTGTGCG
>NZ_RRYE01000188.1 GCF_004010105.1 Microbacterium sp. CPCC 204701 | reverse complement strand
CGCCCGAGCGCAGAGCCGCCCCGACGGCCGCGCCGGCCGCGGCGCCGACGACGAGAAGTCCGACCGTGGTCGCGAGCACGACAGGGCCGCGCCAGGCGGGCGCACCGACCCACGAACTCACGAGGGGCGTCAGCCAGTACGCGGCGAACGCGCCGGCGGCAAGGCCCACGAGCGTGCCGATGCTGGCGAAGAACCCCCGCTGCAGACCGGCCACGAGCGCGCCGACCAGGAGGAGCACGACCAGCACGTCGACGACGATCATCCGCACTCCTCCCGCACCCTCCGGCCAGGCTATGCACTCAGTCTGGGAGGACCCTACGACCCGCCGGGACTTGAGCCGCGGCGGCGTATGACACCGCCCGTTTGGCTTCTGGTCACAATGACACTATGATCGGTATCGAGAGTTAGAGTCACCATGACCAGAACAGTCCTCAGCCCCGAGACCCCGAGCGCCGCGACGGCCGCCGAGCCGACGCGCGTCGCGGTGTCGACTGTGATCTTCTCGCTCGGCATCCTTCCCGGCAGTGACGCCAGCGGCGTCGTCCTGCCACTCGTTCGCCGCACGCGCGACCCGCACGAAGGCCTGTGGGCGCTTCCCGGCGGATGGCTCGACATCGCCGAGGACCTCGAGGCCGCGGCATCCCGCACCCTCGCCGAGACGACCGGGCTGGCACCGAGCTATCTCGAGCAGCTCTACGCGTTCGGAGCGGTCGACCGCTCCCCCACGCGCGTCGTCTCGATCGTGTACTGGGCCCTTCTCCGCCCCGATGCCTCGACCGGGCTCGGCGACCGCGGCGACGGGTTCGAGAACGTCCGGTGGTTCGACGCGGCGGCTCTGCCGCGGCTCGCGTTCGACCACAACGAGATCGTCGAGTACGCACTGTGGCGGCTGCGCAACAAGGTCGGCTACAGCCGCATCGCGCACGGCCTGCTCGCCGATGAGTTCACCCTCGCCGAGCTCCGCGAGGTGTACGAGGCGATCCTCGCCCGGCGCCTGGATCCCGCCAACTTCCGTCGCCAGGTCGAGAACTCCGGCACCCTCATCCCCACCGACCGCTTCCGCACCGGAAGCCACCGTCCCGCGCGGCTCTACCGCTACAACCAGGACGTCGAGCTCGCCGATCGCGGCCCGCTCGGCGCCCGCGACTGACGCATCCGAACGGAGCACCCGACATGCCCGCCGTCAACCTCACCCTGCAGCCCCGGCCCGAACTCGATGCGTCGGTGGATCACGCGATCCAGGCGATCGTGTCGGGCGCGTCCCCGGCCGAGACGTGCACCACGGATCTCGCCGTCGCTCCGTGGGACTTCGACACCCGACCCGGCTACGGACCCGGCTCGTCGATGGGCGACGTCATCCCGACCGGGTCGCCCCGGCAGGGCGAGCTACCGCTCGCGTACCGCGAGGCGTCCGAGGCCGAGCTCGCCGAGCGCATCCGTGCGGCCAAGGCGACGCTCGGCGACCGCGTCGTGGTGCTCGGCCACTTCTACCAGCGCGAAGAGGTCGTCGTGCACGCCGACTACGTGGGCGACTCGTTCCAGCTCGCGAACGCCGCGCTCGAACACCCGGACGCCGAGGCGATCGTGTTCTGCGGCGTCCACTTCATGGCCGAGACCGCCGACCTGCTCTCGCGTCTCGGGCAGTCCGTCATCCTGCCGAACCTCGCCGCCGGGTGCTCGATGGCCGACATGGCCGACATCGACCAGGTCGAGGACTGCTGGGAGCAGCTCGCCGAGATCTACGGCGACATGGACGAGACGGATGCCGACGGCCGTGTGCCTGTGGTGCCCGTGACGTACATGAACTCCTCTGCCGCCATCAAGGGCTTCGTGGGCCGGCACGGCGGCATCGTCTGCACGTCGTCGAACGCCCGGACCGTGCTGGAGTGGGCGTTCGAGCGCGGTCGCCGCGTGCTGTTCTTCCCCGACCAGCACCTGGGCCGCAACACCGCGAAGGCGATGGGCGTGCCGCTCGAGCAGATGCCGATGTGGAATCCGCGCAAGGCCCTGGGCGGGGCATCCGTCGACGCCCTCGAAGACGCCCGCGTCATCCTGTGGCACGGCTTCTGCTCGGTGCACCGACGCTTCTCGGTCGACCAGATCGAGAAGGCGCGCGCCGACCACCCGGGTGTGCGTGTCATCGTGCACCCCGAGTGCCCGATGGACGTCGTCGACGCCGCCGACGAGTCGGGGTCGACCGACTACATCCGCAGGGCGATCGAGGCGGCCACCGACCCGAGCGTGTTCGCGATCGGCACCGAGGTGAACCTCGTGCAGCGCCTGGCGGCTCAGCACCCGCAGCACGAGATCTTCTGCCTCGACCCGGTCGTGTGCCCGTGCTCGACGATGTATCGCATCCATCCCGGCTACCTCGCGTGGGTGCTCGAAGGGCTCGTGGCCGGTGAGGTGCGCAACCGCATCGTCGTGCCGTCCGACGTCGCCGAGCCCGCCCGCCTGGCCCTCGAGCGCATGCTCGCCGCAAAGCCGCCGGCAGCGCCGGCGGCCGACTGGGAGAACGCGTCGTGACCGTTCGACGGGCTCTGGGACCGGCGCGGGACCAGGGACCGGCCGTGGTCGTCGTGGGCTCCGGCATCGCCGGGCTCATCACGGCGCTGCACGCCGTCGACCGAGGCTGCCAGGTGACCCTCGTCACGAAGGACGTGCTCGAGCACGCCAACACGCGCTTCGCGCAGGGCGGGATCGCCGGGGTCATGTTCGACGACGACCGCGCGGACGACCACGTCCGCGACACCCTCGTCGCCGGCGCGGGCCTCGGCGATCCGGACGCCGTGCGCGTGCTCGTCGACGAAGGGCCGGCCCGCATCCGCGAGCTCGTCGACATCGGCGTCGCATTCGACCGCGACCGCGACGGCGAGTTCGTGAAGGGGCTCGAGGCCGCTCATTCGTACCCCCGCATCCTGCACGCCGGCGGCGACGCCACCGGCACGGCGATCGAGAAGGCGCTCGTCGCGCGCCTGTGCGCCAGCGCGGTCGAGGTGATCGAGCACGCGTTCCTGGTCGACCTCGTCGTGACCGGCGGCCGCGTGAGCGGCGTCGACCTGCTCGTGGGAGAGACGCCGGCCTCCCCCGGCGCACGCCGGACCATCACGGCCGACGCGATCGTGCTCGCCACCGGCGGCGCCGGCGAGCTGTATGCGCACTCGACCAACCCGTCGGTCGCGACCGGCGACGGCATCGCAGCCGCCCTGCGCGCGGGAGCCGCGGTCGCCGACCTCGAGTTCTTCCAGTTCCACCCGACGGTGCTGGAAGGCAAGGCGTGCCCTGCCGGGCTCGCGGCGGGCGAATCGTTCCTGGTGTCGGAGGCGGTGCGCGGCGAGGGTGCGACCCTCGTCGACGAGGACGGCCGGCGCTTCGCGTTCGATGCCCACCCCGACGGAGAGCTCGCGCCCCGCGACGTCGTCGCGCGTGCGATCGCGCAGCAGATGGAGGCGCAGGACGGGCGTCCGGTGTTCCTCGACGCGACGCGCCTGCATTCGGCGGACGCGGAGCTTCGGGCCGCGTTCTTGGCCCGGCGCTTCCCGACCATCGACCGCGCGGTGCGCGAGCGCGGTCTGAACTGGGCCCGCGAGCCCATCCCCGTCACGCCGGCCGCCCACTACCTCATGGGCGGGGTGTCGACGGACCTGCGCGGGCGCACGACGGTCCACGGTCTCTACGCCGTCGGCGAGGTCGCGCGCACGGGCGTGCACGGTGCGAATCGCCTCGCGTCGAACTCGCTCCTCGAGGGGGCGGTCTTCGGCGCCCGCGCGGGAGAGGTGATCACGACGGATGCCGCATCCGGCGTCTGGCCGGTGCCGGGGAGCGCAAATGGTGCGCAGGTCCGGGGGGTTTCGTCTCGCTCGCGGGGGCTCCCTGGCGGCGAGTCCCGGTCGTTGAGCGCCCTTCGACAGGCACGGGAACCGCTCCGCGAATCGACACGGCTCGAACCGTTCTCGCGCCGTGGGCTGCAGGAGCTGCTGTGGGAGCACGCGGGACTCGTGCGCGACGAAGCGGGCCTCGGGCATGCGGCATCCGTCATCGCCGCCTGGCGCGCACGCGAGCGCGAGCCTCGCACCGAGCGTGAGCTCGAAGATGAGAACCTGCTGCTCGTGGCCGAACACCTCGTCGCCGCCGCGCGCGCGCGCCGCCAGTCGGTCGGCGCCCACCACCGTTCCGACACCGCACCGGCCACCGTGGCCGGCACGCTCGTCGCCGAGGAGGCCGTCGCTTGCTGAACCGCACACACATCGACCGCGTCGTGGCGGCCGCCCTCGAAGAGGACGCCCCATGGGGCGACGTCACGAGCGAGTACCTGCTGTCCGAGAACGCCGCGGCACGGGCCGACCTCGTCGCGCGCGAGCCCGGCGTCTTCTCGGGCAGCGATGTGTTCGAGGCCGCGTTCCGGCTGACCGATCCACGCATCGACGTGCAGCTCGTCGTCGAAGACGGCGAATGGTTCGAGCCCGGTGCGGTGCTCGCCGTCGTCACCGGGCCGGCGCGCGGAGTGCTCACGGCCGAGCGCATCGGCCTGAACTTCGCGCAGCGGATGTCGGGCATCGCGACGCTCACCGGACGCTACGTCGCCGAGGTCGCGCACACCGGCGCCCGCATCGTCGACACGAGGAAGACGACGCCGGGCCTGCGCGCCTTCGAGCGCAAGGCTGTGCGCGACGGCGGCGGGCGCAACCACCGCAACTCGCTGTCGGATGCGGTGATGGCCAAGGACAACCACCTCGCCGTGCTCGCGCGCGGCGCACGCGGCGAGGCGTGGGGCGCGGCGATCACGGCGGCTCTGCGCGCGGCCAAGGATCGGCTGCCGCACACCACGCACCTCGAGGTCGAGGTCGATCGACTCGAGCAGATCGAGCCGGTGCTCGAGGCCGGGATCGGCACCATCATGCTCGACAACTTCTCGCTCGACGACCTGCGGGCAGGCGTGGCGCAGGTCGCGGGACGTGCCGTCGTCGAGGCATCGGGCGGGGTCTCGCTCGAGACCGTACGCGCGATCGCCGAAACCGGCGTCGACGTCATCTCGGTCGGCGCGCTCACGCACTCGTCGCGCGCGCTCGACCTCGGTCTCGACGTGCGCGTCGACTCGCCCTGACGGCGGTCCTTCCGATGAGCATGCTCTACCTCGACAACGCGGCCACGACCCCCGTGCGCCACGAGGTGCTCGAGGCGATGACGCCGTACCTCACGCGCTGGTTCGGCAATCCGTCGAGCCACCACACGGTGGGCGAGGCCGCCGCCGGCGCGCTCGGCGACGCGCGGAGACGCGTCGCCCGGGTGCTGGGCATGCGCGCCGGCGACATCGTCTTCACGTCCGGCGGCACTGAGGCGAACAACCTCGCGGTCAAGGGCATCGCCCTCGCCGCGCTCGAGCAGCGCGGGGCGCGGCACCTGATCACGACGCCGATCGAGCACGAGTCGGTGCTCGAGTCCGCCCGCTTCCTGGAGCGGTTCCATGGGTTCGCGACCACACTCCTCGACGTCGACGGGCAGGGCCGCGTGTCGCCCGACGGGCTGGCGACAGCGCTGCAGGACGACACCGCGGTGGTGAGCATCGGCTACGCCAACAACGAGGTCGGGACGGTGCAGGATGCCGCCGCCCTCGCCGCAGTCACCCACGAGCGGCGCGTGCCGCTGCATCTCGACGGGGTGCAGGCCGCCGGCTGGCTCCCGCTCACGGCGCCCGCCCTGGGTTGCGATGCGATCTCGCTCGCCGGTCACAAGCTCGGCGCCCCCAAGGGCACCGGCGTGCTCGCCGTGCGCGGACGCGTTCCCCTCGAACCGGTGCTGCACGGCGGCGGCCAGGAACGCGGCCGCCGCAGCGGCACCGAGAACGTCGCCGGTGCGGTCGGCTTCGCGACCGCGCTCGAGCTCGC
>NZ_RRYE01000187.1 GCF_004010105.1 Microbacterium sp. CPCC 204701 | reverse complement strand
GGGGGCGGGGATGCCGCTGCCGGCGGAGGCGCGGGCGAAGGCGGTGCCGCCTCGACCGATGAGACCGCGGTGGGCTCCAGCAATGGCCCGATGGTGGTGGCAGGAAGCCCGCAGTCGGTTCCTTTCCTCGCTGCCAGCCCGCTGACGATCGTGGCGATCCTCGCGGCGGGCGTCGGGATGCTCGCAGCCGCGGTGCTGCCACCCCTGCTCGGGCGACGGCGGCGCCGGCCGCTCCGCCAGGTTCCGGCATCCGTCGCCACGAATGGAGTGGCTCGATGAGATCGATCAGCCGCCGTCGGCGAACCGGCGCCACGCTGCTCGCGACCTCGCTCGCGATGGTCGCCGTATCGGTGGTCGGCCTCGGCTCGCTCGCGAGTGCCCAGCCGGCAGCCGCCGCGGACGAAGGACTTACCGACTCGGCCGTGACGGTGAAGTGGGCCGGTGGCAACGATCCGGAGCTGCAGCAGTATCAGCCGGACCGGAGCGCCATGGTCGACAACGCCGACGGCTCCGGGCATTGGAACGACTTCAAAGACCTCGAGGTCACGGTGTCGAAGACGGAGAATTTGCGGGACGAGGCGATCACCGTCTCGGTCTCGGGCTTCGCCGAGAGCACCCACTATTCGGGCAACGGCTCGAGCAATTTCGTGCAGATGATGCAGTGCTGGGGCGATCCGGCTTCAGACGATTTCGCCGAGACCTGCCAGTTCGGTGGGCACCACAACTCCACCGGCGACACACGGGCGGCCGAACCCTTCACGAAGCTGCTCGGCCGGGGTTTGACCGCGATCAGCCGCGACCTCACCGTTCCCGGCCGCGACGACGGCCATCACGCGGTGCCCTTTCAGAGCGTTGTCGGCACGTACAGCGAGTACCAGGAGATCCCCGGCGTCACACCGAATGCGCCGACGGTCACCGTCGACGGCACCGCGCAGTTCTTCTCGGCGGGGAACACCAACGAGGTGCCGATTGCGCTCATCGATCGCGATGGCACCGCGTCGATCACCTTTCTCCCGCAGAGCGCAGCCGCGCAGCCGTACCTCGGGTGCGGCGATCGGTCATCGAAAGCGGGAGACCGATGCTGGCTCGTCATCGTGCCCCGGGGAACGCACTCGGGCACGCTCGAGGGAGCCGCGCGCCCGTGCCAGTACCCGTTCCCGGCAGAGCAGTACAACGGCTTCGGTGAGACTCCCCTCTTCCAGCTCGGCTCACCGATCTCACGCAACTGCTCGTTCTGGGACAACCGTGTCGTCGTGCCCCTGCAGTTCGACGACCCGTTCGCGTCCTGTGCTCAGGGCGCTGAGCGCGGAATGGTCGGCAGCGAGCTCGCCGTCGGCGCGGTGTCGTCATGGCAGTCAACGCTGTGCGCGGGAGAGGACCCGAGCATTTTCAACCTTTCGACCGCCCCGGGCGACGCGGCCCGTCAGCAGCTGATCGGGGGACAGGCCGACATGGTGCTCGTCTCAGAGGCGCTGCGGCCCGACACGATCGGCAGCGCCAATCCAGCGCGACTGGAGGAGATGGATCTGGCGTACGCCCCGGTGGCTAACACGGCTCTCACCATCGCGTTCTCGGCGTCGAACATGCGACAGCTGCACGGGAATCTGGTCCACCGCGACCTGAAGCTCACCCCTCGTCTGCTCGCAAAACTCATGACGCAGTCGTACGCGAAAGACCTCCCCGCGCGTGCAGCCGGGTACTTCGACACGGTCAGCGATTCGCGTGAGCATCTGCCCATCGACACGATCGACGAGGATCCGGAGTGGATCGCGCTCGGCAACCCGACGACGTTCGTGAACTTCGGGATCGGGGCGTGGGTCGTGCCCGGCCCGCACGGCGACGACGCCGTGCGCGCCCTGTGGGAATACATTCTCGCCGACGCCGACGCCGTGGCGTTCCTCAACGGGCAACCGGACCCCTGGGGCACCACCGTCAACCGGTACTACCTGCCCCCGACGCATCCGGACGCCCTCGGTGGCGGATACGACCTGCTGAGCGGACCGATCGACAACTTCCCGAAGGCCGACCCGTCGTACACCCCGAACGCCGAGATGCAGGCGCAACTCGGGATCACGCGGACGTTGGACGCCGTCGCCGCGTCTCCCTACTCCGGATCGCTCGCCGCGAACGGCAGCCGCGTCGTCAGAGGAGACAAACAGATCTCCGACTCGTGGGAGCCGCTGAAGCGGAACGCCGCCGGCGACCTGGGGGACTGGGAGACCAACCCGCCGGAGAACCTGGCGAACGGCAGGCTGATCATCGGCCCGACGACAGCATCGTCGGCAGAGGACTACCTCACCGACACCGCCACGCTCGCGCTGCCGAGCGCCGAACTGTCATCCGCCGACGCGGTGCTCACTGCCAAGACGTTCGTCGCCTACAGCCCGGAGTCGATGCGCGCAGCCCTCGGCGCGGCCACCGTCGATGAGTTCGGCGTCGCCTCGCTCGATTTCGCGAGCTTCCCGCGCGACGCGTACCCGCTCACAATGACGGTCAACGCCGCTGTCGACCTCGCGTCCAGTCAGCTCGACCTCCAGGCGCGAGCGGAGTACGCGCACTTCCTCGAGTACGCCGCGACCACCGGCAACGTCGTTGCCGACACCCGCGGGGCCTTGCCGGCCGGCTACGTGCCGCTCACCGACACGCAGACCGAAGCGACCCTCGCGCTGGCACAACGCCTGCGCGAGTCGCCGACCGAGTCTTCCGACCCGTCACCTGCTCCTCCCACGACCAGCGCCGGCACTGCCGCACCGCCGTCGAGTCCAGACGCGGGCGGAACCTCGGCAACGCAGATCTCGGCCGACAGCGCCCCGACCGTCGAGGCGACGTCGTCGACGGTCGTCCCTGCCCAAGGTGCCCTGGGCGCGACGCTGGTCGCCGGGCTCGCCGGCGCGCTCGCCTCCCCCTTCCTGCTCAGGCGCCGGCATGTGTGACGCCGGATACACGCCCTCTTCTCCGTGCATATCCCCCCGTGAAAGGACGACCACGATGACCCCCCGAACACAACGGCGACGCACCCTGGTGGGCGCACTCGCCGCCGCGCTCACTCTCGTCGGCGGTGCACTGACAGCAGCTCCCGCTGTGGCGCTCGCGCCCGGCTTGGATCCCGATGACCGCCTCGGCGATCTGGTTCTCGACCGAACAGAGGGTGAGATCACCCCCGCCGGCGGCCCGCAGCGACTCACGACCGAAACCGGGTGCCCAGAGGGGTACCGCGGGTCGAGTCGGGTTCTCTTCGTCTGGTCTGATGGCTCGTGGCCGATGCGGGTCAGCGCGTCCAACCTGGGACTGCCCGCGCTCGTGGCGACTGAGGCGTGGGCGGGGAGTGGCCTCGACGGGGCGTCGATCGACAGAGACAACAGCGTCCGCCCGAGGTCTGCATCCACGTGGGGTGTCGGCACCCTTCCTAAGAGCCACTTCGTCGGGCACAGCGGGGTCGCGACCTATCTCGTCGCGTGTGACCCCGGGGCCGAGCCGACCGGCACGTTCCCGTCGGCCAGCGACGGCGTCGGAGACTCGAAGTACTTCTCTATCGATGTTGACATCGTCTGGGATGACGCGTCGAACACGGGGACATGGTCGGTAGCGGACGAGGTGGAGAAGGCGCCGACGACCACGACGGTCGCTTCGTCGGGTATCACTCCGACCTCGGCGACGCTCACGGCGTCGATCGATCCGGCCGCGGCCGGGGGCACGGTGACATTCAAGAACGGCACCGCGACGGTCGGCACTGTTCCGGTGGCCGGTGGCACGGCGTCGCTGCCGGTGTCGGGTCTGAGCCCCAACACGGACTACACGTTCACGGCGGAGTACTCCGGTGACGACACGCACGAGGCATCCGTCGATGACGTCGCCTTGAGGACGCTGCCCGCGATCGACGACGCCGAGACCGGCATCGGAGTGACGGTGCCCGAGCCCGGGTCGGCCGTGCCGACGGGGCTGAGCATCTCGGTCTCGCCCGAGTCTGTCGCTCTCGCCGGTGGCGCGCGGGCCGCCGGGTCGCCGTGGATGGCGACCGGCGCGTTGGGCGACACCACGGTGAACGACGATCGGCGGGATGCCGCCGCCAAGGGCTGGACCCTCAACGGCTCGGTCTCGCCGTTCACGAGCGGCACGAACACGATCCCGGCATCAGCTCTCGCGTGGACCCCGGCCAAGGTGTCGGGTGCCGGCACTGCGGGCCCGGCGTCGACGGACCTGTCGGCGGACCGGCCCCTCGCGACCGGTGTCGCCTCGGCCGAGGCCAACGTGCTCACCACCGTCGACGCCGCGCTCACCCTCACCGTCCCCGCCGACGCGGCCGCCGGTGACTACACCTCCACCCTCACCCTGACTCTCATCTAGTCAGGCCGACCGGGTGCTCCCGCCGCACGGCGGGAGCACCCTCCACCGGAGAATGACAATGACGACCCGCACGCGCCTGGTGGCGACCGCCGTCCTCGGCCTCGTCCTGACCCTCCTCTGCGCTTCGCCGGCCCTGGCGGCGGAAGGCGACGCGGCCGAAGAGGTGAGCTGGGGCGTGCAGCCCTCGAGTCCCACAGGGCCCGACGGGCGCGATGTCTTCGACTACCAGGTCGCCCCCGGCACCGTCGTGAGCGACTGGTTCGCGGTCACCAACCGCTCCACACAGCCCGCGACCTTTCACGTCTACGCCGCCGACGCCACCACCGACTACGACAGCGCGTCCTTCACACTGATCGGCTCGGATCAGGCATCCGACGACCTTGGCGCGTGGACGTCCGTCGACGGGGCGCCGGCGACCTGCACGGATGCCGCAGCCGACGCCCTCCCGTCTTGCCTGGCCCGGCTCGGCATCACTCTCGAGCTCGGACCGGGTGAGCGCGCCGACATCCCCTTCATTCTCACCGTGCCGCACGGAGCGAGCCCGGGTGACCACGCCGGCGGCATCGTCGCCGTCCACACCAGTGCCACAGCGGGGGAGGGCGGCGCGAACGTCGTGCGCGAGAATCGGGTCGGCACCCGCATCTATCTGCGTGTGGACGGCCCCGTGTCGGCCGGTCTCGCGGTCACCGGTGTCGTGTCGGGCTACGACGGATCGTGGAATCCCGTGGGCGGGGGCACCGCAACGACGGGTTTCGACCTCGTGAACGCCGGCAATGTGCGCCTCTCGGCCGAGCCGACGGTGCGGCTGACCGGTCCGTTCGGCATCCCGCTCGGCGATTACACGCTCCCGGCGGTGGAGAACCTGATGCCCGGCTCGAGCGCCCATGTCTCGGCCGAGCTCGCCGGCATCCCTCCGCTGCTTCTGGTGTTCGCCGACATCGCGGTGGAGCCCCTCCCCGCCCAGGGCATCGCCTCGCCGACGGACGCGCTGCCGGCGCGAGTCGTCTCTTCGACCACGGCGTGGGCGGTGCCGTGGTCGCTGATCGGCATCGTCGTCCTCGTCGGAGGTGGCGTGGCGCTGACGATCTGGCTGCGCCGCCGTGCGCGTCGGCACCTGGCCGAGGACCTCGCCGACTACGCCGATCAGATCCGCGCCGACGCGCTGAAGGATCATCCCTCCGGCGAACGCGCTCCGGCTGCTGAGCGCGCCCACGCCATGCACACCTCCGAGCGACGCGAAAGCGAGACCGTATGAACGCCTCCCGGCGCACCGCGCTGAAGACCGCTGTGATGGCGGGCCTGCTCGTCGCGCTCACCGCCACGTCGGCCGCGGCGGCCGTCGACGACCGCGGCGAGTCGGACTTCTCGGTCACGGTCCCCGAGGCGACCCCTACCGCATCTCCGAGCCCGATACCCTCGACGCCCCCCACCGGCGACAACGGCGGCGGGTCGCCCACAGGCGGCCGCGGCTCCGGCGACCGAGGCTCGTCGGGCGGGGGAGGTGCGGGTGGCGCCGGCGGGAACGCCGTGGCCGACCCGGCGGTG
>NZ_RRYE01000186.1 GCF_004010105.1 Microbacterium sp. CPCC 204701 | reverse complement strand
CGTCGCCGAGACCGCGCGGACGGATGCGGCGCACGCTCGTGATCGCGCCGCCCTCCGCGAGGCCGACGCCTACGCGGCGGCCTTCGCTCCGGCGGGCGCACGATGAGCGGCGAACTGCCCGAGGGCGACCTCGTGCCCGACGCCGGCCGCAAGGGCGACGTCGATGTCGGCGGGTCCCTGAGCGAGATGGTCGAGGCCTGGCCGCGAGTCGGCACCGGACTCGAGATCCGGGGCGGCGGGGCCGTGGCCGTCGACACCGGCTCCCTGCGCCGCACGGCTGCGCTGTTCGTGGCCGCAGAGGCGGAGCTCGACGCAGTCTGCCGACGGCTCGGCACTCCCCAAGGCGTGCTGCTGAGCCTGCGCGAGCAGGCGTGGGATGCGTTCTCGTCGACGACCGTGCTGTTCCAGCGGCTGGTCGAGGTCGGAGCGGAGGCCGAGAGCATCGCTGCGGCGCTGCGCGAAGCGGCCATCGCGTACGAGCTCGTCGAATTGAACGCCGAGCACCGCGTGGCGGTGATGGCGGGCGACCATGCCCGGGCGGCGGCGATCGATGAGCGGATGACGCACCTGAGCGAACAGCACCCCGACGCGTGGGGGAAAGCTCTCGGACTCGAGTTCGACCGCGCGGTCAACTGGCCCGGCGAGCTCGTTCGGCAGGCCGCCGAGAGCGGGCTCGTCGTCGGCTCCGAGGTCGGCGGTCCCGCCGGGGTGGGCATCGGCGCCGCCATGGGTCTCGGCACCATCGCGGGCGCCGCGGTGCTCGGGATCGGAGGTCAGGGCCTCCTCTCCCGCGACGCGCGTCTCACCGGGCAGGCGGGCCCGGTGACCCTCACCACGGTGCGCCCGGTGGCAGTGGCGGGTGCGCCGCAGAGCCTGGCAGCGGTCGTGCAGCGGATGCCGGGGGCCGGAGAATCCCGTGTGCGCGTCGAAAGGTACACGATGCCCGACGGCTCGAAGCAGTTCGCGGTCTACATCGCCGGGATGCAGTCGTTCGCCTACGGAGGAAACGATCCGTGGGACAACCGGGCGAATCACGAGCTCTTCACCGGCCGCGAGTCGGAATCGTTCGCCGCGACGAAGCAGGCACTGGCCGACGCGGGCGCGGAACCGGGCGACGTCGTCCACGCCTTCGGACACTCGCAGGGGGCGATGATCGGGTCGCATCTGGCGCTCGAAGGCGACTACGACGCGCGCACGCTCGTCACCTTCGGCAGCCCGGTCGCAGCCGACGTCGGAACGAGCACGCTCAGCGTGACGCTGCGCCACACCGACGACCCGGTGGCGGCGCTCGCCGGCGGTGGGCACAACGCCCCCGTCGGTGCACCCGGCAGCTTCGTGGCCGAGCGCGTGGCCGACACCGGGATCGGTCTCGAGGACGCCGGCGTACCCGGCCACCGGATGATCGCCTACGCCGAGACCGCGGCGCTGATCGACGCCTCGACCGACCCGCGCGTCGATGGTCTGCGTGAGGTGTTCGACGAATTGAGCGCCGCCGAGTCCGTCGAGGTCACCGAGTACGCCGCGACCCGCGGCTGAACGTCAGCTTTTCGAGCGCGGGCGCAGGATGATGCCGAAGACCCAGTTGATGAGCGAGATGATGATCGCCGCGACGACGCCCCACCAGAAGTCCTCGACGCGCAGGCCCCAGTTCCAGAAGCCCGTGATCCACGCGGTCAGCCACAGCAGGAACGCGTTGATGATGAGGCCGATGAGGCCGAGTGTCAGGATGTACAGCGGGAAGGCCAGCACCTTGATGACGGTGCCGATGACCGTGTTGACCAGCGCGAAGATCGCGGCGACGAGCAGCAGTGTGAGCACCAGCTGCAGAGTCTCGCCCGGAGCGAACGGGATCACGAAGACCTGCAGCGCGGGGATCAGGGTCACGACCCAGATGGCGAAGGCGTTGATCACGACGCGGATGAGAAAGCCCATAGTGGGCCCAGTCTGGCATGCCCGTCGACCCGCGAAAAGGCGCGGAGGGGCCGGCATCCGTCGTCGCTCGTAGACTCGGGGCGTGACCGACGCGCCCGACATCCCCGTACGCGTGCGCCCCGAAGTGGCCGCACTGCCGCCCTACAAGCAGGGCCGGCAGGCCGGCGCCGAGGCGTTCAAGCTCTCGAGCAACGAGAACCCCTTCGATCCCCTCCCCGGCGTTCTCGAGCGGCTGCGGGCGGCGACGGCGCTGAACCGATATCCGGATGCCTCGGCGACCCGCCTTCGCGAGCGCCTGGCCGAGCGGTTCGGGGTCGGCGTCGATGCCGTGCACATCGGGGCGGGCAGCGTCTCGATCCTCGCGCAGCTCGTGCAGGCGACGTGCGGCCCGGGCGACGAGCTCGTCTACGCGTGGCGGTCGTTCGAGGCGTACCCGTGGCTCGCGGTGGTCGCAGGCGCGACCGCGGTGCACGTGCCGCTGGGCGGAGGTGCGCGCCACGACCTCGATGCGATGGCCGAGGCGATCACGGAGCGCACCCGGGCCGTCATCGTGTGCAGCCCGAACAACCCGACGGGACCGATCGTCACGCAGGCCGAGTTCGACGCGTTCGTGGAGCGGGTCCCGTCCGACGTGCTGGTGATCCTCGACGAGGCGTACGCCGAGTTCGTCACCGCCCCCGACGCCGTGAACGGCCTGCGTGAGCCCGGCGGGCCGCGGCGGCCGAACGTCGTCGTCCTGCGGACCTTCTCGAAGGCGTACGGACTCGCAGGTCTCCGCGTCGGCTACGCCGTCGGCCACCCCCGCGTGCTCGACGCGGCCCGCAGCACCGCGATCCCCCTCTCGGTCACCGCGCACGCCGAAGAGGCGGCGCTCGCGAGCCTCGAGGCGGAGGCCGAGCTGCTCGAGCGGGTGCGCGAGATCGCGGGGCGTCGTGATCGACTGGCGGCCGCGCTGCGCGACGCCGGGTGGAGCATCCCCGACGCGCAGGGCAACTTCGTGTGGCTGCCCAGCGGCGATGAGACGCTGACGTTCGCGTCGGCATTCGAAGAGGCGGGCCTCATCGTCCGCCCGTTCGCCGGCGATGGCATCCGGATCTCGGTCGGCGAGGAGGGATCTGTCGATAAGGTCCTACGGATCGCGACATCCGTTGTGATGGACCTCCCAGAGGGTCATCCGGGGCGGCGGCTAGCGTAGAACGGTGACTTCGCCCGAAGATTCGGTGACGACCGACGCCACGGCGCCCTCGGCACACACCCTGCCCGATGATCCGGCCCTCGTCCGCTTCCTCCAGGCGGACGGCACGTTCGCGCCGAGTCCGGCCGCGGAACGCTACCTCGATCTCGTCGAAGGCCTCGCCGACGCCGACCTCGAGCAGTTCTACCGCGATATGGCCGTCATCCGCGCGTTCGACGTGCAGGCGACCAACCTGCAGCGGCAGGGCCAGCTGGCGCTGTGGCCCCCGAGCTACGGCCAGGAGGCCGCGCAGGTCGGCTCGGCGCGGGCGGCCCGCCCCCAGGACCACCTCTTCCCGTCGTACCGCGAGCACGTGGTGACCAAGATCCGCGGCGTCGACCCGATCGACATCATCCGGCTCATGCGCGGACTCACGCACGGCGGCTGGAACCCGTTCGACCCGAAGAACGGCAACACCCATATCTACACGCTCGTGCTCGGGGCCCAGACGCTGCACGCCACGGGCTTCGGCATGGGGTTGACGCTCGACGGCCGCTGCGGCACCGGTGACCCGGAGCGCGACGAGGCCGTCATCGTCTACTACGGCGACGGAGCGTCGAGCCAGGGCGACGTGCATGAGGCCATGGTCTTCGCCAACAGCTACCGCACCCCCGAGGTGTTCTTCCTCCAGAACAACCAGTGGGCGATCTCGGTGCCGGTGTCGACGCAGTCGCGCTCGCCGCTGTACAAGCGTGGCGAGGGCTACGGGATGCCGAGCATCCCGATCGACGGCAACGACGTGCTCGCGAGCTGGGCCGTCACCCGCAGCGCGCTCGACGAGGCGCGCGCCGGCGAGGGCCCGCGTGCGATCGAGGCGATGACGTACCGGCTCGGAGCGCACACCACCAGCGACGACCCGACGAAGTACCGCACGTCCGGCGAGGAGGAGTCGTGGCGTCGCCGCGATCCGATCGCCCGCATGAAGGCGCACCTCCTCGCGCGCGGCGCGTCGGAGGAGTTCTTCGCGGACGTGGATGCCGAGTCCCAGGCCCTCGCCGACGACACCCGCACGCGCACGAACGCGCTCGGCGGTCTCGAGGCCGACAGCATGTTCGCGCACGTGTACTCGGAGCCGCATCCGCTGATCGACGAGCAGCGGCGGTGGCTCGCCGACTACGAGGCATCCTTCGAGGGAGGCGCATCGTGACCGTGCAATCCCGGTCGTTGAGCGAGGAGCGCAGCGACGAGACGAAACGCCCCGTGCCCACGGCATCCGCCGTCCAGACCATGCCGCTCAGCCGTGCCATCAACGCGGGCCTGCGTGCGGCGATGGCTGCAAGCGATCGCGTCCTGCTCATGGGCGAAGACATCGGCAAGCTCGGCGGCGTCTTCCGGGTCACCGAAGGACTGGTGGCCGAGTTCGGCGACCGCCGCGTGCTCGACACGCCGCTCGCGGAATCGGGCATCGTGGGCACCGCGATCGGCCTCGCGATGGCGGGCTTCCGTCCGGTCGTCGAGATCCAGTTCGACGGTTTCGTCTTCCCCGCGTTCGACCAGATCACGACGCAACTCGCGAAGATCACCAACCGCCACGAGGGCGCGGTGCAGATGCCCGTCGTCATCCGCATCCCGTACGGCGGGCACATCGGCGCGGTCGAGCACCACCAGGAGAGCCCCGAGGCGTACTTCACGCACACCGCCGGACTCCGGGTCGTGAGCCCCTCGACGCCGAACGACGGGTACTGGATGATCCAGGACGCGATCGCGTCGGCCGATCCCGTGATCTTCCTCGAGCCCAAGAGCAAATACTGGCAGAAGGGCGAGGTCGACACGTCGGCCCGTGCGCTGCCGCTGCACGCGTCGCGCGTCGTGCGCCGCGGCACCGACGTCACCCTCGTCGGGCACGGCGCGATGGTGACGACGCTGCTGCAGGCCGCGTCGCTCGCCGAGTCCGAGGGCACGTCGTGCGAGGTCGTCGACCTGCGGTCGCTGTCGCCGGTCGACTACGGGCCCATCCTCGACTCGGTGCGCCGCACCGGCCGCATGGTCTACGCACAGGAGGCACCGGGCTTCACGAGCCTGGGCTCTGAGGTAGCCGCGACCGTCATGGAGAAGGCGTTCTACGCCCTCGAGGCGCCGGTGCTGCGCGTGTCGGGCTTCGACGCACCCTTCCCCGCCGCGAAGCTCGAGGGGTCGTACCTGCCCGACGCCGACCGCGTCCTCGAAGCCGTCGACCGCGCCTTGGCCTACTGACCATGCCCCTCTTCCCGCGAGAGTGCACCTGATGGACGAGAGTGTGGGTAGTTGCCTACCCCTCGTCCGTCAGCTGTACTCTCGCGGGCAGGCAGCGGCTGAAAGGGACCGAACATGAGCACTCAGACCTTCCTCCTCCCCGACGTCGGCGAAGGACTGACCGAGGCCGAGATCGTGCAGTGGCGGGTGCGCCAGGGCGACACGGTCGCCGTCAACGACGTGCTCGTCGAGATCGAGACGGCGAAGTCGCTGGTCGAGCTGCCGTCGCCGTTCGCGGGCACCGTCGGCGAGGTGCTCGCGGCCGAGGGCGAGACCGTGAACGTCGGGGCGCCGATCATCACGATCGCCTCGACGACGGATGCCGCAGGCCCGACGATCGTCGGTCAGTCCGAGCACGGCGGGCCCAGCGACCCGTCGGCGGACGGCGGCGAGGGTGCGGTGCTCGTGGGCTACGGCACCGGCGGTCACGTGCAGTCGCGTCGCCGCAAGCCCGCGGCTCCGGCCGAGCAGCGGGTCGCGGCATCCGTCGGCGTCGTCGCGAAGCCGCCGATCCGCAAGCTCGCGCGCGA
>NZ_RRYE01000185.1 GCF_004010105.1 Microbacterium sp. CPCC 204701 | reverse complement strand
CCGGCGTCGTGAGCGACAAGCGCCCGGCGTTCGCGCGTCCGACGATTCGCGAGGTCGCCGACGCCGCCGGCGTCTCGCGCTCCACCGCGTCGCGCGCACTGTCGGGCAACGGCTACGCCGCCCCCGACGTGCGCGACCGCGTGCGCGCCGCCGCGAAGGAGCTGGGCTACGTCGTCGACGTCACGGCGCGCAGCCTCAAGCAGCGCACCAGCCGGTCGGTGGGCGTGCTCGTGTCGGACCTCCGCAACGTCTTCTACGCCGAACTCGCGTCGGGCATCGGCGAGGAGGCACGCGCTCACGGTCGCACCCTGGTCATGACCGACCTGCGCGGTGAGGGTGCCGACGAGCTCGAGGCGGCCGAGGCCCTCGTCGCCTCGCGCGTGTCGGGGGTGATCGCAACCCCCGTATCGCGGGAGCTGAGCGGATTCCTCAGCCGCATCGGCGTGCCGCTCATCGAGGTCGACCGGCGCTTCGACGCCGAGGCCACCGATGCGGTCGTGGTCGACAACCGCGCAGCGGCCCGCGACACGACGTCGCGTCTGCTCAAGGCCGGGCATGAGCGCATCGCGCTGCTGATCGACGAGACCGAGTGGACGACGGGTGCCGAGCGCCACCGCGGGTTCCTCGACGCGCTCGCGGCCAAGAAGATCCGGGCGGACGAGTCCCTCATCGTGCAGGCCGGATGGGACGCCGACGAGGCGATGGCCGCCGCGCAGCGCATTCTCTCGCGCGCCGACCGTCCGACTGCGGTGTTCGCGGCGAACAACGTGCTCACCGAGGGCACGTGGCGCGCTGCGGCGTCGCTGGGCCTCAGGGTGCCCGACGACGTGAGCATCGTCGGCTTCGACGACGCGCCGTGGATGAGCATGGTCACGCCGGGCGTCTCGACGCGATTCCAGGATGCCGGAGCCCTCGGCGCGACCGCGATGCGCGCACTCCTCGAACGCATCGACACCCCCGACGCCCCGGTGCGGACGATCGTGATGCCCACGCGCTTCGTCGACCGGGGATCGATCGCGCCGCCCGCGCGATGACGGGGAGCCATGACCGACCCCGCCGACCCCGCCAGCAACCCCGACGTCGATCCCGACCGCATCTCGCCGGACCGCATCGACGAGGCTCTCGTGCGCGAGCTGCTCGCCGCACAGTTCCCGCACTGGCACGCACTCCCCGTGCGTCCCGTCGCGCTCAGCGGCAACGACCACCGCATCTTCCGGCTCGGCGACGACCTGAGCGTGCGGCTGCCGAGCGCGCCCGGCTACGTGCCGCAGGTGCACAAGGAGCAGACGTGGCTGCCGCGCCTCGCGCCGCACCTGACCCTGCCGATCCCCGCCGTCGAGGGAGTCGGTGAGCCCAGCGACCTGTTCCCCGCTCCGTGGTCGATCCATCGCTGGACGCCCGGGGAGCCGGCATCCGTCACCCCGCCCGCCGACTGGGCACGCTTCGCCGCCGACATCGCCGCGTTCCTGCGGCAGCTGCGGACGGTGGACACGACGGATGCCCCGGCCCCCGGCCTGCACAGCGCGTTCCGCGGCGGGCCTCTCGAGCACTGGGACGACGAGATGGGCGCCATCCTCCACCGCGTGCACAGACGTGAGCGCGACCTCGCGGCGGGGATCTGGCGCGATGCCCTCGACGCGCCGTTCACCGGTGCGCCGGTGTGGTTCCACGGCGACGTGTCGCTGAACAACCTGCTCGTGCGGGGCGGCGAGCTCGCCGCCGTCATCGACTTCGGCTGCGCCGGGACGGGGGACCCCGCGTGCGACACCGTCTTCCGATGGACCTCGAGGCACGACGAGGCGCGCGAGCAGTTCGGCAGGGACTACGCCGTCGACGACGCGACGTGGGCGCGCGGTCGCGGGTGGGCACTGTGGAAGGGCCTCCTCATGATCGCGAACAAGCCCCCTGGCCAGGCGGAGCTCGCGCGCCACGTGCTCGACCGGCTCTTCGCCGAGGCCTGAGGCCTCTTCGATCGTTGTGCCGGCGGCGGGCTTTGCTACTATGTGGGAACGATGTCACATCGGGCGCGACGCAGGCCGTCGCGCAGGCCGGAGGAACGAATGGCAACGCAGCACCCCGTGCTCGCGCTCGACATCGGCGGCACGAAGCTCGCCGTGGCGGTGGTGACGGCCGACGGCCGCACGCACGGCGCGATCACCGAGCCGACCGACAAGCATCGCGGCCCCGATGCCGTCATCGCGCACCTCTTCGACATGGGCCACCGCAGCATCGCCGTGGCGGGCCTGGGCACTCCCGCCGCGGTCGGGATCAGCTGCGGCGGGCCGCTCGACGCCACGGCCGGCATCCTGACCGGTCCTCTGCATCTGCCCGGATGGATCGACGTGCCGATCGTCGCCATGGCCTCAGAGGCCTTCGGGGCGCCCGCCGTCGTCGAGAACGACGCGACCGCCGCCGTGCTCGGAGAGCACCGGTTCGGCGCCGCGCAGGGCGCCGACATCGCGCTGTACCTGACGCTCTCGACCGGCGTCGGCGGCGGGTCGGTCATCGACGGCCGGCTGCACCGGGGTGCGGCGGGCAACGGCGGCGAGTTCGGGCATGTCATGGTGCGGCCCGGCGGGCGCCGGTGCGAGTGCGGCCGCAGCGGATGCCTCGAGGCCTACGCCTCCGGAACCAACATCGCGGTGCGCGCGAACGAGCTGCTGGCCGCGAGCGAACGCGACTCGACGCTGCGCGCAGAGCCTCTCGTGCGCGCGGAGCACGTCTCGGCAGCGGCGGCGGCGGGCGACGACCTCGCGCTCGAGGTGTGGGACGAGACCATGGCCCTCCTCGGCCAGGCCGTCACCGACCTCGTCAACGTGTTCGAGCCGAACGTCGTCGTGCTCGGCGGCGGTGTGACCCGCTCGGGAACGCTGCTGCTCGATCCCGTGCGCGACATCGTCGCCGCGACCGCGATGCGCCCGGCGGCCGAACGTGCCCTCATCACCCTGGCCGGCCTCGGCGACGAAGTGTGCGTCGTCGGCGCCGGAGCCCTCGCCCTCGACCTTGCCCTCGCATCCGACCTCAAGGGGGCCGCCCGTGTCTGACTGGCTCGACGAACAGCTCGACGCCCACCTCCGCGCCGCCCGTGACGCCGAGCCGCTCCTCGCGCAGGTGCGCACCGTGGGCGCGACGCTCATCGCCGCGTTCGACCGCGGCGGGACGCTGTACACGTTCGGCAACGGCGGCAGCGCCGCCGACGCCCAGCACTTCACCGGCGAGCTGATCGGCCACTACAAGCGCGACCGCCGCCCGCTTCCCGCGGTCACGCTCACCACCGACGCGACGGTGTCGACGTGCATCGCCAACGACTACGCGTTCGAAGACGTCTTCTCCCGCCAGGTCGAGGCGCTCGCGAAGCCCGGCGACGTCGTCGTCGCCTTCACGACCAGCGGCCGGTCCGCGAACGTCGTGAACGGGCTCCAGGCCGCTCGGGCGAACGGCGCCACCACGCTTGTCTTCGCGGGCGGAGACGGCGGCCCGGCACTCCCGCTCGCCGACCATGCGTTCCTCGTGCCGTCGCGCGCCACCCCCCGCATCCAGGAGCTGCACACCTTCCTCCTGCACGCGCTTTCCGAGATCCTGGACGCGTGGGCAGCGGGAGAGGAGCCGGCGGCGTGAGTCCGCAGGACCATCGGGCACCCATCGCCAACGCGCCGTCGGGCACGCAGCCCCGCGGCATGGCGTCCGCAACCCGCCCCGCCGCGACTCCCGACCGCACGCTGCACATGATCGGCAACGCCCACCTCGACCCGGTGTGGCTGTGGCCCTGGCAGGAGGGGTACCAGGAGGCGCGCGCCACCTTCGCGAGCGCCCTCGACCGCACGGACGAATACCCCGACTTCGTGTTCACGTGCGACCAGATCGTGCTGCTGTCGTGGGTCGAAGAGCAGGACCCCGAGATGTTCGCGCGAATCCAGCAACGCGTCGCCGAGGGCCGCTGGGTCAACGTCGGCGGCTGGTGGGTCGAGCCGGACTGCAACCTGCCCATGGGCGAGTCCTTCGCCCGCCAGGGGCTCTACGGCCAGCGGTACCTGCAGTCGCGCTTCGGAAGGATCTCCACCGTCGGCATGAACGTCGACCCGTTCGGCCACAGCGCCGCGCTCCCCCAGATCCTGCGCGCGCAGCGCATGGACTCATACTGCTTCCTGCGCCCGGGTCCCCACGAGGGCGACCTCGACGAGACCTTGTTCCAGTGGGAATCGGCCGACGGCTCGCGGGTGCTCGCGTACCGCATCCCGTTCGAGTACTGCAGCCCCCCAGGCGACGTGTCGGGTCAGACCGAGAAGTCGCTCGGGCAGCTTGACCGCTCGCTCGGCGAGATGATGGTCTTCTACGGCGTCGGCAACCACGGCGGCGGGCCGACGAAGGCGAACATCGAGTCGATCCACCGCTCCGACCGCATGGGCAGCTTCGGAAGGATGACGATGTCGTCACCGCGCGCGTACTTCGACGAGATGCTCGCCCGTGGCGAGGGATTCCTCGACGGGCTCGCCGTCCGCCGCGACGACCTGCAGCACCACGCGCCCGGCTGCTACTCGTCGCACTCGGGCATCAAGGCGTGGCAGCGCAAGGCCCAGTGGACCGTCCTGTCGGCCGAGCGCTGGGCGGCGATCGACACCGCGCTGACCGGAGCGCAGTACCCGCGCGACGACCTCGAGCGCGCGTGGAAGCAGATCCTGTTCAACCAGTTCCACGACATCCTGCCCGGCTCTGCGATCGAGCCGTCGTACGACGACGCGCGCGACCAGCTCGGCGAGGCGATCGCGATCTCGAAGCGCATCATCGCGCGCGCCCACAACCGCATCGCGCGCCGGATCGACATCCCGATGGATGCCTCGACCCAGCCCGTCGTCGTCTTCAACCCGCACCCGTGGCCGGTGTCGGTCGACGTCGACATGCAGTACGGCGCGCAGCCGCGCGGCGTGCGGATCGTCGACCACGAGGGCGCGCCCGTGGTGTCGCAGGCGACCCAGTCCACGGCCACGACCGGCGATCTGAGCCGCGGCGCCGTGACGTTCCGCGCCGAGGTCCCGGCCCTCGGCTACGCCCTGTACCGCATGCTCCCCGGGCCCGCCGCCCCGGTCGAGACCGGACTCAGGGTGTCGGACGACGGCACCGTCATCGAGAACGTGCACGTGCGCCTCGCGATCGACCCCGAGACGGGCGACGTCGTGTCGCTGCTCGACAAGGCGAGCGGCATCGATCCCCTCGCCGGCACCCGCGGCCAGCCGCGCACCGCGGTGTGCGACGACCCGACCGACACCTGGGGCCACCGCGTCATCTCGTATGCGTGGCCGGGATCGGCCATGACCCTCGACCGCATCGTCGTGCGCGAGACCGGGCCGCTGCGCTCGCGCGTGCGCGTCGAGAAGTCGTGGGGCTCGTCGACGCTGGTCGAGGAGTACCTCCTCTCCTCCGATGCTCGAGCGGTGCGCGTCGACGTCACGATCGACTGGCGAGAGAGGGCGCACCTGCTGAAGCTGCGCTTCCCCGTCGGTCTCGACGACCCGGCCGCGACCTACGAGATCCCGTACGGCACGATCCAGCGCCCGGTCGACGGCGCCGAGGAGCCCGCGCAGTCGTGGGTCGACCTCACCGGCACAGTCGGCGGCGTCCCCGCGGGTCTCACCGTGGTCGCCACGACGAAGCACGGGTGGGATGTGTCGCCCGCCGGCTCCGCGGGGCTCGAGACCGCGAGCATCGGCATCACCGCGGTGCGCAGCCCCGTGTACTCGTGGCACGACCCGCGTCTGCTCGACCCCGACGGCGTGTACTCGTTTCAGGACCAGGGAGTCCAGCGCTTCAGCCTCGAGCTCCTCCCGCACGCGGGCGACTGGCGCGCAGCGCAGCCGACGCGGCGCGCCGCCGTGCTCGGGGCTCCCGTGCGCGCGCAGCTCGAGTCGTTCCACGACGGCGACCTCCCGCCCCGCGACAGCTTCGCCGACGACGGCGCCGGC
>NZ_RRYE01000184.1 GCF_004010105.1 Microbacterium sp. CPCC 204701 | reverse complement strand
GCGCCGACGAGCTGGAGGCGCCCTGGCGACATGGCTGCCCCGAGACCGTCCGCGAGGACGTCCCCGGCGATCGGCCGCGAACCCCCGCCGACCAGCGATTCCACCGCCGCGATGGCGAGGGCCGCGTTGAAGCCCTGGTGCGCTCCGTACATCGGGAGGTACTCCTCCTCGTACGTACCGGCGAGGCCCCGTACCGTGATCTGCTGGCCCCCCACGGCGAGCCGCTGCTCGACGAGGGCGAATCCCTCGCCCTCGAACGCGATGGTCGCGCCGCGCGCAGCGGCAGCCTCCCGCAGCACGGCCTCGGCCGCGGCATCCTGGCGGGCCGACACGACGGCCGCGCCGTCCTTGATGATGCCGGCCTTCACCGCGGCGATCTCGGCGACCGTCTCGCCGAGGCGATCGGCGTGGTCGAGCGCAACGGGCGCGAACACGGCCACATCGCCGTCGGCGGTGTTGGTCGAGTCCCACGACCCGCCCATGCCCACCTCGAGCACGAGCACGTCGATGGGTGCGTCGGCGAACGCGACGAAGGCGAGCACGGTGAGCAGCTCGAAGAACGTCAGCGGCGCGTCGCCGGTCGCTTCGAGCTCCGCGTCGACGATCCCGACGAAGGGCTCGATCTCGTCCCACGCGTCGGCGACGGCGGCGTCGGCGATCGGCTCGCCGTCGACCACGATGCGCTCGGTGAACCGCTCGAGGTGCGGACTCGTGAACAGGCCCGTCCTGAGGCCGTGCGCCCGCACGAGGCTCTCGATGATGCGACTCGTCGAGGTCTTGCCGTTCGTGCCGGTCACGTGCACCACGCGGTAGGTCCTCTGCGGATCGTCGAGCAGCCCGAGCACGCGCCGCGTGCGCTCGACGCGCGGCTGCACCCACTGCTCTCCCTGCCGCTGCAGCAGCGCCTCGTAGACGGCGTCCGCCCGGCGGCGGTCCTTGTCGCTCATGCGGATGCCTCGATCTTCGTGACGGCCACCGCGAACGCCCCGCGGTTGGCGTAGGTGCCCGCGTCGAACTCGGCCACGTGCCCGGGAACCGGCTCGGCGGGGAGGCTCCCCCGCGGTCCGTAGAGCGCGTGCTCGACGGTCAGGGTGTCGCCGGCGACGTCTGCGGCCTCGAAGGCCGACTCGACGGCCACCCGGTCGTCGACGTCATCGAACGCCAGCTGCAGGCGGATGCGGTCGCTGACGTCGAAGCCGGCGGCCTTGCGCGTGTCCTGCACGGCGCGGATGATGTCGCGCGCGAGGCCTTCAGCCTCGAGGTCTGGCGTCGTCGTGGTGTCGAGCAGCACGAACCCACCGTCGCCGACGAGCGCGATCGCCGTGCCCTCCTCGACGCCGCCCGCCTCGAGCGTGAGGTCGTACTCACCCTCCTCGAGGGCGACGCCGTCCACGAGCACCACGCCGTCGCGCTCCTCCCACACGCCCGCCTTCGCTCCGGCGATGACGTGCTGCACCTGCTTGCCCAGGCGGGGTCCCGCCGCGCGGGCGTTCACGGTCAGGCGCTTGCTGATGCCGTAGCGCTCGGCGAGTCCGTCGCCCAGCTCGACCAGTTCGACCTGCTTGACGTTCAGCTCGTCGCGCAGGATCCCGTCGAACTGCGCGAGGGATGCGGCATCCGTCGCCGCCACGGTGAGCTTCGGAAGCGGCAGCCGCACGCGCTTGCCCTCCTTCTTGCGCAGCGCGTTGGCGACGCTGGAGACCTCGCGGACCGCGTCCATCGCGGAGCGGATGTCGGCGGCCTGGGGGAAGGTGCTCGCGTCCGGCCAGTCCTGCAGGTGCACGCTCCGGCCCCCGGTGAGCCCCTGCCACACCTTCTCGGCGATCAGCGGGATCAGCGGCGCCGCGACGCGTGTGAGCGTCTCGAGCACGGTGTACAGCGTGTCGAACGCCTCGGTGCTCTTCGGGTCGTCGGTGACGCCGACCCAGAACCGGTCGCGCGAGCGGCGGATGTACCAGTTCGTCAGCACCTCGGCGAACTCGCGCAGCTTCGCGGCGGCCATCGTGGAGTCGAGGTTCTCGAGGTCGGCCGCGACGTCGCGCACGAGGTCTCCAGTGAGCGCCAGGATGTAGCGGTCGAGGACATCCGTCGAGTCCGTCCGCCACCGTGCCTGGTACGCCGCCCCTATCTCTGAGCCTGTCGAAGGGCCGCCGGCGGCGTTGGCGTAGGTGGCGAAGAAATACCACGCATTCCACAGCGGCAGCATGAACTCCCGGACTCCGGCTCGGATCCCCTCGGCTGTGACGATCAGATTGCCGCCCCGAAGCACGTTGCTCGCCATGAGGAACCAGCGCGTGGCGTCGGAGCCGTCGGAGTCGAAGGTCTCGTACACGTCAGGATAATTGCCTCGCGACTTCGAGGCCTTGTACCCGTCATTGCCCAGAATGATGCCGTGGCACGAGACCCCGGTGAACGCCGGCCGGTCGAACAGCGCGGTCGACAGCACGTGCATGACGTAGAACCACCCGCGAGTCTGGCCGATGTACTCGACGATGAAGTCGGCGGGCGAGTGCGCGTCGAACCACTCCTGGTTCTCGAAGGGGTAGTGCACCTGCGCGTACGGCATCGACCCCGAGTCGAACCACACGTCGAAGACATCCTCGATGCGGCGCATCGTCGACTGCCCGGTCGGGTCGTCCGGGTTGGGTCGCGTGAGGTCGTCGATGTACGGACGATGCAGGTCCACATCGCCCTCGGCGTTGCGCGGGAGGCGCCCGAAGTCGCGCTCGAGCTCTTCGAGCGAGCCGTACACGTCGATGCGCGGGTGCTCGGGGTCGTCGCTCTTCCACACCGGGATCGGGGAGCCCCAGTAGCGGTTGCGGCTGATCGACCAGTCGCGCGCGCCCTCGAGCCACTTGCCGAACTGGCCGTGCTTGACGTTCTCGGGCACCCACGTGATCTGCTCGTTGTTCGCGAGCAGGCGGTCCTTGACCTCGGTCACGCGCACGAACCAGCTCGACACCGCGCGGTAGATGAGCGGGTTCCGGCAGCGCCAGCAGTGAGGGTACGAGTGCTCGTAGCTGGCCTCGCGCAGCAGGCGCCCTTCCTGGCGCAGCCGGCGGATCAGCGGCCGGTTCGCGTCCATCCACAGCTCGCCGGCGACGTCGGTCACCTGCGGCAGGAACCGGCCGCCGTCGTCAAGGCTCATGATGAGCGGGATGCCGGCGGCCTCTGTGACGCGCTGGTCGTCCTCGCCGAACGCCGGGGCCTGGTGGACGATGCCGGTGCCGTCGGCCGTGGTGACGTAGTCGTCGGCGAGGATGCGCCACGCATTCTCGGTGCCCCAGGTCTCGGCATCCGCGTAGTAGTCGAAGAGCCGGTCGTACGAGACGTCCTGCAGCTCGCGGCCGAGCATCGTCTGCACGACGGCCTCGCGCGCCGCCTCGGGCGAGTCGTACCCCAGGTCCTTCGCGTAGCCGCCGACGAGCTCCTCGGCGAGGAGGTAACGGTGCGCGTAGGCCTCTTCGGGCTCGTCCGCCGAGCCGTCTGCAGCGTGATGCACGTCGGCGGCGCCGTTCGGACCGCCCGGCACCACGACGTAGCGGATGTCGGGGCCGACGGCGAGGGCGAAGTTGGTGGGCAGCGTCCACGGCGTCGTCGTCCACGCGAGCGCCCGCACTCCGGTGAGGCCGAGCGACTCGGCCTTGGCGCCGACGAGCGGGAAGGTGACCGTCACCGACGGATCCTGGCGCATCCTGTACACGTCGTCGTCCATGCGCAGCTCGTGCGCCGACAGCGGGGTCTCGTCGCGCCAGCAGTACGGCAGCACCCGGTGACCCTCGTACGCGAGGCCCTTGTCGTGGAGGGTCTTGAACGCCCACAGCACCGACTCCATGTACGAGACGTCGAGCGTCTTGTAGCCGCGCTCGAAGTCGACCCACCGCGCCTGGCGCGTGACGTAGTCCTCCCACTCGCGTGTGTATGCGAGCACCGACTCGCGCGCCTTGTCGTTGAACGCGGCGACGCCCATCGCCTCGATCTCGCTCTTCTCGGTGATGCCGAGCTGCTTCATCGCCTCGAGCTCGGCAGGCAGCCCGTGGGTGTCCCACCCGAAGACCCGGTCGACCTTCTTTCCGCGCATGGTCTGGAACCGCGGGAAGAGGTCCTTGGCGTAGCCGGTCAGCAGGTGACCGTAGTGCGGCAGGCCGTTCGCGAACGGCGGGCCATCGTAGAACACCCACTCCTCGGCTCCCTCGCGCTGCTCGATCGAGGCGCGGAAGGTGTGGTCGGCCTCCCAGAACGCGAGCGTCTCCTGCTCGATCTCGGGGAAGCGAGGGCTGGGGACGACGGCGGGCAGCGCCGCGTCGGCGGCCGGCCCGAAGGCGGAGCTTGTGGAAGGGCGGGGGTAGGTCATCATCTCTCGCAGGTGCTCACTCGGTGCTTCCTGCCGGGACGACCGGTCCGGATGCTCCAGACAGACCGCGGTACCACCCTGCATTGACGCATGCCTAGGGTCAGGCATCCGTCCCCTCTCACTGCGGCTGTGACGGGCCTGGCCCGCTCGGTTCTAGTAAGGGCTCCGCGCGAGCGGCGCCCTGTTCTTCCGAGGGCTCCCCGGTGATGGCCGGATCGACGCCTGTCCGTCGATTCTACCGGCCGCGCACAAGCGGGAATGCCGGAGGGGTGCGCCTGGTTTCTGGACTCGTGCCAAGATTGACCTCCGTGACCGCAGCATCCACTCCCCTCGCCGAGACCTCCCCCACGCGCCGCGTCGCGTGGGCGTCCATGGTCGGCACCTCTCTGGAGTCGTTCGACTTCTACCTCTTCGCGTACTTCTCGGCGTTCTTCGTCGGCCCGCTCTTCTTCGATCCGCTGGGCGAGTTCGGCGCGACGAGCGTCGCGTTCCTGACGATCGCGATCGCGTTCATCGTGCGACCGATCGGCGCACTGCTGTTCGGGTTCATGGGCGACCGGCTCGGACGACGGGCCACCCTGCTGTGGACCGTCGGCATCATGGGCGTCGCGACGGGCCTCATCGGCCTTCTCCCGACCTACGCCCAGGCCGGCTGGCTCGGCGCGATCCTGCTGATCGTGCTGCGCATCGCTCAGGGCCTGTCGCTCGGCGGCGAGTGGGGCGGATCGATTCTCATCGCGACCGAGCACTCGGGTCCGCTCAAGCGCGCCTTCTACGCCGCCATCCCCCAGCTCGGCTCCCCGGTCGGGTCGATCCTCTCGGCCACCGTCTTCATCGTCATGACGCTGGTGCTCCCGCCCGAGGCACTCGCCGAGTGGGGCTGGCGCATCCCGTTCCTGCTGGCGCTGCCGCTGCTGCTGGTGTCGCTGTACCTGCGGTGGTCGATCTCAGAGACGCCCGTGTTCCGAGGAGTCGTCGCCGAGGGCCGCCGCGACCGCATCCCGTTCGTCACGATGTTCGCGCGGCGCCCCGGCGCCATGGTCATCGCGATCGGCGCGGCGCTGCTCGGCATCGGGTCGTACTCGCTCATGAACACCTACACGGTCAACTACGGCGTGGAGCAGCTGGGCTTCAGCTTCCAGGACCTGCTCGTCGCGACGACGATCGGCGGACTCCTGCAGCTGGTGACGATCCCGCTCTTCGGCGCGTGGGCGAACCGCATCGGCTCGGCGAGGGTGGTGCTGTGGGGCGCTCTCGGCACTCTTCTCATCACGTTCCCGATGTACTTCCTGCTGCAGTTCGCGACCTTCCCGATCCTCGTCGGCACGATGATCGTCGGCGGCATCCTCCCGACGATGGCCTGGGCAGCCCTCGGCGGGCTCATGAACGACCTGTTCCCCGACAACTTCCGCTACTCGGCGCTGTCGTTCTCGTACGCGCTGGCCGCCACGATCAGCGGGTTCGTGCCCTACCTCACGTTCGAGCTCGGCATCGCGACCGGCTTCGCGTGGTGGCACCCGGGCCTGGTGCTCGCCGCGATGTCGGCGGTCACGCTGGTCGCGGCGTGGCTCGCCGCGCGGCGCCCCGTCGAGCCCGAGCTCGCCTCGGCGCCCGGGACGGCGACC
>NZ_RRYE01000183.1 GCF_004010105.1 Microbacterium sp. CPCC 204701 | reverse complement strand
GCGCCGCCGGCGGCGGAGGGCACTTCCGCATCGTCGGCGGGTGCCGCTAGCGTGAGCGGCGGGGTTCACGTTCGCACATGGAGGACGCCATGACCGAAGACGCCGCCGCCCGCCTCGAAGGATCCGTCGAGCCGCCCGCCCGCAAGCTGGGCGGAGTGAAGGCCGTGGGCATACTGGGCATCCTCGCCGGGGTCGTGCTGATCGTGACCGGCATCGTGGTCTGGATCATGGTGTCGGGCCAGTTGCAGGCCGAGCGGATCACGATCCCCGACGACGCGATGGCCTTCCAGGGTCAGACGGTCGCAGGTCCCTTCACCGCCTTCGTCCAGGCCGACATCATCCAGCACCACGCGGTGGAGGCGTCCGAGGGCAGGACGTACGCCGAGCTCGAGCAGGACGATCCGCTCCGGGCGACGATGTCGAACGCGTCGTTCCTGCGGGCGTCGCTGTTCACATCGGTGGTTTCGTTCGGTGTCGCCGCCTTTGCGATCGGCATCGGCATCCTCTCGATCATGTTCGGCTGGGCGCTGCACCGGCTCGCGAGCGCGCCGGTGGTCGTGCGGCCGGCGGCGGTGGTGTGACGTGACGCGCCGACACTCCGCGTGAATCCCCACGACGCGCTCACCGAGATCGCGACGCTCCTCGAGCGCGAGCGGTCGTCGCGGTACAAGTCGAAGGCGTTCCGCGCGGCGGCCGACGCCATCGCAGGGCTGAGCGATGAGGAGCTGACGGATGCCGCGTCCCTCCGCCGTCGCAAGGGCATCGGCGAGTCGACATTCGCGGTGATCCAGCAGGCGCTCGCGGGCGGCGTGCCCGACTACCTCGCCGACCTGCGCGAGCGTGCCGGCGTGCAGCGCAGCTCGTCGCTGCGCGGGCTCCTTCGCGGCGACCTCCACTCGCACAGCGACTGGTCGGACGGCCTCACATCGATCGACCTCATGGTCGGCGCAGCGCGCGCCCTCGGCCACGAGTACCTCGCGCTCACGGACCATTCGCCGCGGCTCCGCGTGGCGAACGGCCTGTCGCCCGAGCGGCTGCGCGCGCAGCTGGACGTCGTGGCCGGCCTGAGCGCCGACGGGTTCACGCTGCTGTCGGGGATCGAGGTCGACATCCTCGAGGACGGGTCCCTCGATCAGCAGCCGGAGATGCTCGACGAGCTCGACGTCGTGGTGGCGTCTGCGCATTCCAAGCTGCGCATGGACCGCGCGCCGATGACCCGGCGCCTGGTGGCGGCCGCCTCGAATCCGCACGTCGACGTGCTCGGCCACGTCACCGGTCGTCTTGTCGAGGGCTCGCGCGGCACCCGCCCGCCTTCGGCCTTCGACGCGCGAGCGGTGTTCTCGGCGTGCGCCGAGCACGGCGTGGCGGTCGAGATCAACTCGCGGCCCGAGCGGCAGGATCCGCCCGACGAGCTGATCGCCCTGGCGATGGAGCTCGGATGCCTCTTCTCGATCGATTCGGACGCCCACGCGCCCGGCCAGCTGTCGCTCCTGGACTACGGCGCCGAGCGCGCCGAGCGGCTCGGAGTGGCGCCCGAGCGGATCGTCACGACATGGCCTGTCGACCGCCTGCGCGCCTGGACCGGGCGGGACCGCGCCGGCTGAGCTTCGCGCGCGGCGGACGTCACGGGGCCTCGAGGGCGTCGAACGCGGCGACGATGCGGTTCATCGCCGTGCCCAGCGCCCACGTCTCGGCGAGGGTGAAGGCATCCGCCCTCTGCTCGGGCGTGAGGGCGTGCAGCCGCGTGTCGGGGACGGCGAGCGGCAGGTCGCGCACGACGGCGACGACCTTCGGCGCGACCGACAGGTACGGGAGTGCGGCGAGGATCTTGGCGCGGACGCCGGCCGACATCCCCTCGCTGGCCGCCGCGGCCGCGATGATCCCTTCGAGGTCTGCGTGCGTCGCGAGGAGCCCCGCCGCGGTCTTCTCGCCGACGCCGGCGACACCGGGAAGGCCGTCGGAGGTGTCGCCGCGCAGGGTCGCGAAGTCGGCGTACTGCGACGGCAGCACGCCGTACTTGGCGACGACCGACGCATCGGTGAGCACCTCGAGGTTGCTCATGCCGCGCGCCGTGTAGACGACCCGCACGTCGCGCGCGTCGTCGACGAGCTGGAAGAGGTCGCGGTCGCCGGTGACGACGTCCACCGGCATCGTGGCGGTCGTGGCCAGAGTGCCGATGACGTCGTCGGCCTCGTGGTCTGGGGCG
Source organism: Microbacterium sp. CPCC 204701 (assembly GCF_004010105.1). GTDB lineage: Bacteria > Actinomycetota > Actinomycetes > Actinomycetales > Microbacteriaceae > Microbacterium. The sequence continues at coordinate 3,775 of NZ_RRYE01000183.1, read as the reverse complement.
CCGACGATGCGGATGCCGACGGCCTCGAGCGCTGCCCGGATCACGGGCACCTGCACCTCCAACGGGTCGGGCACGACTTCGACGTCGGGACCGCCCGCGACGACCTCGGCGACGCGGTGCGTCTTGTACGTCGGAATGAGGTCGACGCGCCACTGGGGGCGCCAGTCGTCGTCCCAGCAGGCGACGAGGTGCGTCGGCCGGTACGTCGTGACGAGCTTCGTGATGATGTCGAGGAGCCCGCGCACCGCGTTGACGGGCGTGCCGTCGGGCGCGCGCACCGTGTCTGGCACTCCGTAGAACGCGCGGAAGTACAGCGAAGCACTGTCGAGCAACATCAGTCGGTCAGCCACAACGGCCATCCTGGCACGCGGCGCCGACGCCACGAGCCGTTCACCTCGCGGACCACTGCGCGTCGCCTGTCGGAACCCGTCTCGTTCACATCCGCGGCTCACCGTGGTGAGACGGCCGGCGAGAGGAGGCGACATGGGCAGGGACGACGTCCTCGCGTGGGTGGAGTCACCCCTCCAGCTCCTGGGCGCCGCGGAATGGGCGGCGGCGCATCGCGTCACGGTGCCTGTCGCCGGGCGGCTCACGCCGCAGATCTCCGAGACCGCCGACGAGCTGCTCGCCCGCGGCGCGCGCTTCGGCGAGCTCGAGCCGTACCTCGGCATCCCGTGGAACCTGCTCGCGCGGCACGGGCACTGGCTGGTCGGCGACGGATTCTCGGGACAGTTCCGCCTCGCTGCGAGCGTCCTGCGCCCCCACCGCATCACCTTCCTCGACGACGGCGCGATGGCGCTCGAGTTCGCCGACACCCTGCTCGGCCGGCGGCCGTACGCGAGGCCGCACGTGCACGAGCGCGGCCTCACGAGCCTTCTCGCACCGTTCGCCGCGGAGATCGTGCACCGACGCGCCGGGACGCGTCGCGCCCACGTGTTCACGGCGTTCGACCTCGGCGACGACCGCATCGAGGCGCTCGGCGACCACGGGTTCGGCATCCGTCGGCATGACTTCTCGTGGACGCGCGCGACGGCTCCTGCGGCCCCCGAACTCGGCCGCCGCATCGTGCTCGGCAGCGCACGGCCCGTCGACGGCCGCGTGGCTCCGGCCGACTACCTCGCGTGGGTGACGGATGCCGCAGCCGGCGGCGCCGTGTACCTGCCGCATCGCCGCGAGACTCCGGAGCAGCTCGCCGCGGTCGCCGCGATCCCCGGGGTTAACCTGCGCGAGACGCGGCTCCCGGTCGAGCTCGTCCTCGCCGGCGCGCGGCAGCCGCTCGACATCCGCACGCTGCCGTCGAGCACGACGAGCACGCTCCCGCTCGTGCTCGCAGGCACCGGTTCGACGGTCCTCACCGCGTCGTCGAGGCGGAAGGCCGTCGCGTGAGCGAGGTCGTCGCGATCATCCCCGCGCGCGGCGGGTCAAAGGGCGTCGTACGCAAGAACATGCGCCGGGTCGGCGGCGTGCCCCTGGTCGCGCGCGCCATCGACGCCGCCTTGCGCTGCGATGCGATCGATCGCGTCGTCGTGACCACGGACGACGCCGAGATCGCCGCCGTCGCAGCCGAGTGGGGCGCCGAGACGATCGAGCGCCCGGCAGCGCTGGCCGGCGACGAGGCGTCGTCCGAGAGCGCGCTGCTGCACGCGCTCGACGTGCTCGAAGCGCGCCGCATCGATGTCGGCGTCGTCGCGTTCCTGCAGGCCACGTCGCCCTTCATCGATGTCGACGCGCTTGCGGGCGCGGTGCAGCTGGTCCGCTCGCGCCGCCGCGACAGCGTGTTCTCGGCGGTCGAGACCTACGGGTTCCTGTGGGCGAAGGGCGCCGGCGGCGCCGCGGAAGCCGTCAACCACGACGTCGAGGTGCGTCCGCGCCGGCAGGACCGCGAGCCGCACTACCTCGAGACCGGCGGCTTCTACGTGCTGCGCGCCGCGGGCTTCCGCGCCTCGCGTCACCGCTTCTTCGGGAGCGTCGGCATCGCCGAGGTATCGGCGCGCGGAGCCCTCGAGATCGACACTGCCGACGAACTGGAGATCGCGCGCGCGCTTGCGCCACTCGTCGACCGTCCGGCCCCGATCGTCGTCGACGCTGTCGTCACCGACTTCGACGGCGTGCACACCGACGACAGCGTCCGCGTCGATGAGAACGGCGGCGAGTCTGTCACGGTGAGCCGCTCGGACGGCATGGGCGTGTCGCTGCTGCGGGCCGCCGGCATCCCGTTCCTCATCCTGTCGACCGAGACCAACCCCGTCGTGTCGGCCCGCGCGTGCAAGCTCGGCGTCGACGTCCTCCAGGGACAGGGCGACAAGGCTGCGGCCCTGCAGGCATGGGCGGCCGAGCGTGGCTTCGCGCTCTCGCGCATCGCGTACCTCGGCAACGACGTCAACGACCTGCCGTGCCTCGACATCGTGGGGTGGCCGGTGGCCGTCCCGGAGGCGCATCCGCTGGTGCTGGCGACGGCTCGCGTCGTGCTGGACCACCGCGGCGGCGCAGGTGCCGTGCGCGAACTCGCCGAGCGCGTGCTCGCCCAGGGCGCCACGCGCGCCCCCCGAGCGCTTCACACCCCGGGCGGTCACGATGCGCCCGGTCCGAACACCGCACCACAGGAGGCATCATGACCGTCACGATCGGGAACCGCGTCGTCGGAGGCGGGCGACCCGCTTTCGTCATCGCAGAGATCGGCCTGAACCACAACGGCGACGTCGAGCTCGCGAAGCGCCTCATCGACGTCGCGGCGGACGCCGGGGTGGATGCCGTGAAGTTCCAGAAGCGCACGCCCGAGATCGCCACCCCCGCGCACATGCGCGACGTGCCGCGCGAGACTCCGTGGGGCACGATGACCTACTTCGAGTACCGTCAGCGCGTCGAGTTCGACCGCGACCAGTACATCGAGGTGTCGGATCATGCGATGCTCCGTGGCCTGGACTGGTTCGCGTCGCCGTGGGACGAGCCGAGCGTCGCGTTCCTCGAGGATCTCGGGGTCCACGCGCACAAGGTCGCCTCGGCGTGCCTCACCGACCACGGGCTGCTGCGCGCGCTGCGCGACACCGGCAAGACGATCATCCTCTCGACCGGGATGTCGACCATCGAGGAGATCGATGCGGCGATCGAGGTGCTGGGCACCGAGCGTCTGCTGCTCATGCACGCCACCTCGACGTACCCGATGGAGCCGGGTGAGGCGAACCTGCGCGTGATCCCGGCGCTGCGCGAGCGGTACCCCGGCGTTCCCGTGGGCTACTCGGGACACGAGCGCGGCCTGCAGATCTCGCTCGCCGCCGTCGCCCTCGGCGCCGTCGCGGTGGAGCGGCACATCACGCTGGACCGCACCATGTGGGGGTCCGACCACGCCGCCTCGCTCGAACCGGCGGGCCTGCAGCACCTCGTGCGCGACATCCGCGTCATCGAGGCCGCACTGGGCGACGGTGTCAAGCGCGTCTACCCCGGCGAGCTCGCGCCGATGGCGAAGCTGCGTCGCGTTCCCGCGTGAGCCGGTCGAACCCGCGCGGCGATCGGCTGCGCGTCGTCGCGGTCGCCGACACCGACTCGTACGTGAAGTGGGCGGCATCGCTCCTCGGCGGCATGGCCGGACGGTGGGATGCCTCGGTGCTGGTGCTGAGCACGCCGGTCGCGGTGAGCGAGACGCAGCTGGCGTCGGCGCTGAGCGGCAGCGGACTGCCGCGCGACCGGGTCGAGCGCGTGGAGTACGCGCGGCTGGCCGCGCGGCTGCGAGAACTGCGAGCGGATGCCGTCGTGCTGGCGGCGCGCGGACCGCTCGTGC